>WFTY01000058.1 GCA_015485245.1 Anaerolineales bacterium
ATGGCCTGCGCGTGACGCTGGAAACCCGGCAACCCCAAGAAATCACCTTTGCCCTGGAAATTGTCGACCGCACCCCTATCACCCCAGGGTGGGCGGAGCGCTTTGAGGTAATCCAAACACCCCAGGGCTGGATTTGGGGGCTTCACGCGGGGGGACAGGTGCGCCTGTCGGCCAGCGTCCCCCTTCGGTTCCACGCCTTCCACGAAGACCTCGCCGCCCTGAAGCGTCCTGAAGACCCAAACTACGATTATCCTCGCGGGCATTACCTGCCCATCCCGCAGGCGGAAGCCGCTTTGAAGGCAGAAGGGCAAATCCAGCTTCAAATAGAACTCAAACCCTGATCTTGCCTTGCCCATTCTTTTCAAGGTGCGGTATAAATAGAGCACCGGCGCTTCTCCCAGAATACACCCTGAAAAACCATGTCTGCATTGACACCTGTTCCCCTAAACGTTCTGATCGTCTCCGCTCATCTGGAGCGCGCCAAAGAGATCGCCGAGGCGCTGGAACAGGCTGGCTACGCCCCGAACTGGCGGCACGCAAATGCAAAAACGCAATATCTGGAGCAACTATCAACTCCCCCAGATATCGTCCTGGTAGAACGCGCCCCCCCAGCCTTTCAGCCCCGGTGGGCGCTCGACGTTTTAAGGGAACGCCGGTCGCGCATTCCTCTCATTCTGATCGCCGAGGAGGAGGTCAGCATTGAGCAGGTGGTGGCATACATCAAAGGAGGGGCTGCCGATTGCGTGCGCCAAAGTGAACTAGCCCGGCTGGGGCCGGCAATCGAAAGCGCGCTCAACCAACAAACAACATCCCAACGTCAGACGCGCCTGCTTCGAAGACAGCTCAAGCTCTTCCAAACCATCATCGAAAGCATCCCCGTAGGAGTAGGGTTGATCAACGATGAGGGAAAGTTTCTGGCTTTCAATGAGAGCATGCTCCAACCCGGCGGGTACACGCGCCAGGATATCCAAGCGCTGGGCAACGTCGCCAATTTATACGCCAACCCCGAGGATCGGGAACAACTGCTAACGATTTTTCAAACGCAAGGGGTTGTGCGCCAGCAAGCGATTGAGTTCCGCCGCAAAGATGGCGGAAGCTACACCGCCGAAATCAACCTGGCCAACGTGCAAATTGAGGGGGAAAACTACGTCCTGGCTATCGTCCAGGATATTACCCATCGCCTGCAAACCGACCGCAAACTCAAAGAGACACATCAGCGCCTCAACGCCATTCTGAATTCGCTGCCTGATCTGGTCTTCGTCGTCACACGGGAAGGCCGCATCGAGGAATACTACGCGCCGCACGATGATTTTCTCTACGTTCCACCCGGTGATTTCCTGGGAAAAACCGTGTCAGAGGTGTTGCCCACGCCCGCAGCAGCCATCATCAGGGACGCCATCGAGGAGGCGCTGACGCAAGGACGCTCGGCGGGGGCAGTGTATCCCCTGGAATCAACGCAGGGAATGCGCTGGTACGAACTCTCCGCCGCGGTGATGGGGGAAACAAGCCAGTCGAACGACCGTGTGGTCGCCATCGCCCGCGATATCACCCGCCGGGTGCAGGCCGAGACAGCCGAGCGCAAAACCCACGAATTACTGGAAACCATCTTTGCCAACACGCATCTGATGTTGGCTTACATGGATCGTGAGTTCAACTTTATCCGCGTCAATCGAGCGTACGCCCAAGCCGATGAGCACACCCCTGACTTTTTCGTTGGGAAAAACCATTTTGACCTGTACCCCAACGACGAGAACCGGGCTATTTTCCAACGCGTGGTGGAAAGCGGCGAGCCTTATTTCGCCTACGCCCGACCGTTCGAATACCACGATCGCCCCGAACGCGGCACCACATATTGGGATTGGAGCCTGGTTCCCATCAAGGATGAACAGGGGAGCGTCACCCACCTGATCTTAGGGGTGGTAGACGTCACCCCTCGCCAGATCGCCGCTAACCAGTTGAAGGAACGTGAGCGCTTCATCTTGTTGCTGAACAAAATCACTCGCGCTGCCTCGCACGCCCTCGAGC
>WFTY01000059.1 GCA_015485245.1 Anaerolineales bacterium
CGCGGGGCAGCAAGACTGGGCCTACGACCTGGCGATCTACCGCTGGGACCCGCGGCGAGTGTACGCCGCCACCCACGAACACGGCGCTTACCGCAGCCAGGATTTTGGCGCGAGCTGGCAGGCCATCAACAACGGCGTCAGCGACCTGAGCGCTCGCGCCATCGAACCAGATATGCGCAAGAACACCGCGCTGGTATACCTGGGAGTGTTCCACCCTCGCGGCGTGTTCAAATCCCTTAACTGGGGTGATTCCTGGAGCATCAAGACGCAAGGGGTCTCCCAGGCGCGCGTTTATCGGCTAGTCATTAACCCTAACAACAAAGATACGCTCTATCTGGCGACGTTTGACCACGGGGTGTTGCGCTCCACCGACGCTGGAGAAAGCTGGAGCCCGGCAGGGTTGAGCACAGAGACCATCCTGGCGCTGGCCCCACGCCCGGCGCATTACAGCACGTTGTTGAGCGGCACGCTGGAGAACGGTCTGTTCCGCAGCCTGGACAACGGCGTCCGCTGGGCGCACAGCCAGCAGGGGCTCAATGCCAGCTCGGTGACAGGGATCGTCGTCCCCCTGAGCAACGCCGACACCCTGTACGCCAGCCTGAACCCTGGATGGATCTCCCGCTCAACCGATGGCGGCGCGACGTGGGAGGACTTCCAGCAAGGAATCACCGACAAGCGCATCCACGCCCTGGTAGCGCATCCCCACAATCCCAACCTGCTCTACGCCCTGAGCGACAGCGGCGGGTTGTTCCGCCGCGACGCCCTGGTGGATTCGCAATGGCAATCCGTGGGCAACAACCTGCCCGCGGCGTTGCCGCAAAGCGCGCAGGTCGCGCGCCCGCCGCTCCACGATGACGACGTTTTCCAACGCCTGTTCCCCGATGACCCGCAGCCTGCCCGCACGGCGCCGCAGGCTGCTGCCATCCCTCTGCTCACGCTGGCCTTTGCGCCAACAACACCAGCCATCGGTTATCTGGGCACCGCGGGCGGTGGCGTATTCCGTACACTGGACGACGGAATCAGCTGGGCGCCCGCGGGGTTGAGCGGGTTTTCGGTCTATAGCCTGATCGTCGTCCCCGGCGAACCCACGCACCTATACGCGGCGACCAACGGAGGCGTATACGAATCGCTGGACGGCGGGGCCAATTGGAGCAACCTGGGGATTGACGGCGTGACGCCCTACGCGCTGGCGCTTGACGCCTCCACAACACTTTTTGCCGCCACCAGCAACGGCATTTATCGCTACGAAAGAGGAAATAGTGCCTGGAACCCCCTCGGCCTGAGCGGGATGAGCGTCACCACGCTGGCTACGCACCCCATCCGGCCTGGCTGGCTGTACGCCGGGACCAACGATGGCGCCTTTCGTTCCACCGATGGGGGCGCGACCTGGCAACGCACGCCCACGGAACTTGAGGGCATCGGTATTCAGGCAATCTACTTCGACCCCAACAACCCACGCCAAATCTATTACGCCACAAAAGCACACGGCATCCTGCGCGCCGGCGAATAACCCCCGGGACTATAAATCCAAAGAAGCCAGCTTATCCAGCGCCGCGCCCACTTTCCCGCCAGCTTTCCAGTAATCGAACTTGGTGGTATTGATGTGTTCCACATAGCCCCCCATGCGGCGCACCGCTTCCACCATATGACCCACCACCATGCCGTCGCGATCGTTGGCGGAATTCTTGCCATCCCACAAGGCGATCAAACGCAAATGATCTATGCCTTGCACCAGGGATGAATAGAGCGCCCAGCGGTTGTTACGCCTGTCGGGGTCGTCCCCGGCTTTGGGCTTGCCCACATGCTCTATTTGAAAGTTAATCGCCACGGCCGGGTGATTGCGCAACGCATAGAAACGCTCTACCCAGTGCTCTCCTGCAACGCTGACGTAATTCTTGATGTATTGCGGCTCGCTTAAGGGCAGGTGCACCACCACCGACATACCACGGTCGAGGCAGGCCTCAATGAAAATAATCTCTCCACCGCAAGCCGCCCCGGCGGTGACACCCAGATCATTTTCGCCGGTGTTGTATTTTCCCAATACGGCGTCAATCCGCTTACGGGCTTCCTTTTCCATCTCCGCCGGGAAGCGCCGCTCCCGGGAATCCGGGAGGTCGATTCTGTGCCCGGTGAACAGGAATACACGCTCCCGTTTGGGGATATCTTGCTCTACCTCGGCCTCACTCTCCTTGCGAATGCGCCGGATTTCATCGCGCAACGCCTTCACCCCAACCTGGACGAAGTCGGTGCGCAGCGCCAGAGAATCCAGGATGGTCAACTGATCGATGGAAGACTGCAAAAAGAAAACATTTTTACGCGCCGCGGTGAGCGCCTTTTTATACGCCCGGCGTACCTCGCGGGGATCATCCGAGGTCATAACCAACAACTCGGCCAGCGAAACCAGTGTCCAGTAATCGCTGCCCTCATCCTGCGCCCGATGTCCCAGGGCCAGCTCCAGCGACCCCTTAAGGTTGGGCAACAAACCGCGAATCTCCTGCACATCGGGATCGTCCCCCTCGCCGTATTTCTCCGCCAGGTAATCCAGGATGATAGAAAGCGTCAGGGCGTTGATGCCAGGGTAATACTGGTTGAGGTCGCAATAAAACCCCTTGAGATACGTGTAAATCGCCTTGACCAGCCAGTGCGAGGCGTCAAACGCCTCCTGCAAGCGATTGTCCTCATCCTCAATCCCCATCCAGGATTCCGTCCACATATCCTTGTAAATGCGCCCCAGATAAGAGATCGCCTCGGTATCGCTGGGATCGTCCTTAAGGAGATTCTCCAGCTTAACAATGGCTTCATCCACGCGTCCCAGCCGGTTGAGATGAAACGCCTCCTGACGGCGAAACTCCATGTTGTTGGGGTTGATCTCCAACCCCTGACGATACTGCTGCAAAGCCAGCTCATGTCGCCCCAGGCCGCGCAACGCCCGCCCCGCCTCGGAAATAGCCTCCTCCTTGATCAGAGGGTTGCTGATTTCCTCGGTGAGCAACATGATGTCGCCGATCAATTTCTGGCGCTGGGCAACCGTGACGCGTTCTCTCCATTCGTTGTACTCACGCCAGAAGCCAGTCGCCAGGGGGGTGCGCAACGACTTTCGATCCGGCTCTTCCAGCCCGGTGAGCAGGTTGAATACCGGACTGTGGATGGCATCTTGATCCGAGGCGTAGGTATCGCGGCAGACGCGCGCGATGGCCTGAATATCCTTTTCCAAATACGCAGGATCAGGACGGCCCTCTTCGTCCGTGTGATACGGGATGGTGCGCACATTGAAGACATCAAAGGGCATATAGGCTCGCCCCGACTGGATGTGCACCACACCGCGCTTGCGAAAAGCGTGCCGGATGCCCAGTTCATAGAATACGTTGGCGTTGTCGATGCTCAAATCGCAAATTGCCAGATCGGCCAGCAGCAGCTCCTGGAACATATCGGTGAGAATATCCCCCGTGGTGGTTTCCTCATCGGCGCGGAAAGGTTCAAAACCGGCCTCCTCCAGCGCGGGTTTAATCAAATCTTCATAGATGGCATTGAAGTCGATGACCGTGCCGTCAAATCCCTCTTTCGTACCAAACGGCATAATTACAAAGGCGTGGGGCCGCGACCTCCGCTCGTCATCTGCGGATCGCTTCACCGGGGTCACAGGGATGAGATCGCCATCCTCCACCGCCTGCTGCACAGCCAATTTCGCCGCCCCCCTGGCTTCCTCCACCGCCTCCTTAACCGCTTCTTTAACGGCCTGCTGCACCCGCTCTCGCACCACCTCGGCAGCGCTCTCTGCTGCGATCACCTCCACATCTGGCACGTCCTTGCCAGGCGTCTTTTGCCCTTTACGCATTGCACTGCCCTCCAACGACTTCACCCATTCTTTGAGCGCATCCAGCCACGCTGTCATACTCAATCATCCCAGACTTCGTGCATATCCCCTTCAGCTTCCAGTTCCTCATCATCACTGAAATCTTCGTCGATGAAAACGTCTTCATCCAGTTCCAACGTCGCTTCACTCCCAACATCATCAAACGTCTCCGCCTCCGCTTCGGCAGCGAGCGCTACAGCCTCACCCTCCTCAAACCTGGGAGCATACGCTTCCTCCTGATCGCCCGGCAGGAACGGCTCCTGCGCTGAGCCTTCATCCAGCGCAGTATTAACAACCTCATCAGGCGACTCTTCAGGTGGCGCATCCAGTTCATCTTCATCAATAGCGGTCATCCCCGCGAACATCTGGCGCATGGTCTCCCCCGAGGTGGCAATCGCCTGTCCAAGGCTCTCTGCCGTTTCTGCGAAGCTTTCTTCGAACGTTTCTGCCGCCTCTGCGTAAATGGCGCTCTGCAGGCGCTGGGTGGTCTCCCGACCCTCGGCGATCACGCTCTCAATCAGCGCGGCATCCTCACTTTCAGCATCCGCCAGGGTACGGCGCATGGCGTTGGCCCACTCCAGGTTCTTGTCGAAGAGGATGTTCTCCGCCCTGCGCGCCAGGGTGGCTGCGGCAGCCGCGGTGCGCTCCTCGGGAGGAAGAGTGTGCCACCAGTCACGGAGGATGTTCAATTCCAACACAACCTGGCTGTAGTTAGTGACGCGCAGCTCCAGACCGCGCAACTCCTCCCAACCCACCAGCGCGGAGGCCATCGCCGCGGTCAAGGCAACCCACAAAGCCAGGCTCCCCGCCCAGGCGGCGAAAAACGCCCCAATGGCGCTGAAGAGCAGAATCCCCCACTGAAAAAGCTTGCGTTGACGTTGCAGCTGCAGGTTCTTTTTCTGGTGCCAGCGGAGCTGGTCTTCCAAACGTAGGGCAAGGTATTCATCCCCGTCCAGGTCACGGAAGCCATCATCCGTATCCGAGTCGTCGGAGCTGCGGTAGGGTGGCACCGGGCCGGTATACTCTTCCAACACCAGTTCTCCGCCCACGCCACGGAAGAGATCACGCTGAATCGCCGCCAACCGTTCGCTGAGGATCTTCTCGCGATTGGGCAAATTCCGATTCGCCGTTCGATATAAATAAATCTCTTTGAGAATAGCCTCCGCCGCGGCGCGATAGGAGATATATTTCTGCCCGGTCATAAACTTGTTGCCAAAAGCGGCGATCACCGAGATGGCAATCGGCGTGAGGATCAACAAGGCGCGTAGCACGATGCCAAAAACAGGCGGCATGACCGATAGATAGCTGTCCACCAGGATAGCCAACAACACAGCCAGCACACCCAACACAGCCATCGCTTTGCGCAGGCGCAGATACTGATTCTGGAGCTTGATGGCGTTGACGTCCAGGGCGGCATAACGACGCCAGGCGGTTTCCAGCAATTGTTTGTTAGCGAGCGAATTCATCATCGGAGCCCTTCCTCAACAGCTACGTCCCACGGGTGGTATACCCAGTATGGTTTAGAAATCCAGTTTATCATACAACTTACGCAGCTCCCGCGGCTTGCGATTGAGAGTGACCTCAGCGATCTTGTCATAGGCCTCCACCAACCGCTGGCTGAGCACTTTGCACAATTCCAGCAGCAAATCTGGATAGCGGGAAATAAAAGAGACAAAATCGTCGTTGTCAATCCACAACGTGACTGTATTCTCCAAGGCGGTCGCCGTCACCGAGCGGGGTGCGTCTACGAACAACGACATTTCCCCCAACGACTCAACGGGCTTAGCAACCATCAACGAGACAGAACTGTTGTTCCTGTCCAGCTCGCGCTCAATAATCACTTTGCCTGAAACGACGATGTACACACCACCGTTTTTATCCCCCTGCTTAAAGAGCTCATCCCCGCGCGCGAACTGGCGTACCTGGGAGATCTTCGCCAGTTCTTCCGCCTGCTCATCAACCAGTTTTTTGAATGCAGAAACCCGGCGCAGATAACCCACAATTTCTTCCTGAGAGAGCTGCATGACTCCTCACTTATCGCCACTACCGGCCTTAATTTTTTTCTTAATCGCTTTGACGATATCGCGTTGCATAACCGCTTCCAGCTCCTCGTTGACGCGCTCATCATCAACCACAATTTCCATGTTGATCAAACGGCGCTCACGATCCAGAACTTCCTGCGCATTGCTGATAGCAACCGCGGCCTGTAGAGAAATGTTTTCCAGCATGCGCAGGTTGTCTTCAGAAAAACCATCTTTCCTGCTGCTGACCATCTCGATCGTCCCCACAACTTTCTGCCTGTGCCACAGGGCCACTCCCAGATAGGACTTTGGCTCAACCAACGCCCAGGTACGCTTCTCGCTCAACTGCCCGGCCTCACTGGCGGAGACATCCGCGATCAACAATCCATCGCGATGGGTGAACAGCAATGGGAAAAAGTCTTCCTTCGGGCTGTAAGTGACTTTCTCTACCGTCTCATCGGCGCTGAAAACCTCATCGCCGGTGACGTAGAGTTCCAGTTCTTTCTCTTTTGCATCGTAAAGGCAAATCTCCGCGGCATCAAAATCAATCACCTCCCCTAACGATTCAATCAATTCACTGAGCGTATCGGAAAGCTCCACACTGCTGCCAATCTGCCGGCCGATTTCATTGATAGTCTTCAACTCCGCCATGCGGGCCTGCAACGCCAACACCATATCACTGAACACCCGTGCCAGGTACCCCACCTCATCGCCCAGCGAGGCGACATCAGCAATTTTCCGCGGTTCAAACGGCTCATGGGCTTCGATATCCTGCGCCACCGCCGCCAGTTTCATAATCGGCGAGGCAATACCTCGCGCCTGCACCACAGCCAACACCAGCACAAGCAGCATCATCAACAACGCCCCGCCAGCGCTCTGCCAGGCCAGGTTAGAGATCGGCTCCAGGAACACATCTTCCGCCATCACAACCCCAACAACCCAATTCAGATTGCGGGTGGTTTGATAACCGGCGATGTAGCCCTGATCATCGCGCGGATCAAGATAATTTACGCCGCCGCGATCAAATTCCATCAGATCGGCCAGCTCCGGGATTTCGATGTACTGCAAAGGCTGATCCATGACAAAGCGAGCCTCTGCCACAGCCTGATCTTCAGCCGAAAGGGAAACCACCCCCTTCAAACGCCAATCCGGCCGATGCGCCGGAGGGATGACCATCACACCCTGGTAATCAATCAGAAAAGCGCTCACCTGACCGGCTTTTTCATTGAACTCCAGAAACATTTTTTCCACCGCCGCGCCCTGCACTTTGATGGCCACTACGCCGACGACCTCCCCATTATCTTCGGCAAACACCGGGGCGGTGAAATAAAAGCCCAGCTTTTTGCTCACGCGTCCCACCAGAGCGTCAATGTACGGCTCCCCCGCCATGGCGTTGATGAAATAATCGCGATCAGCAAAGTTCTTCCCCGCCACGCTGGGAAGGCCATCTTGTTGCACCGAGACCAGCGTCAAGCCATCTGCATCCATGAGATACACATACTCATAAAAGGGGTTGGTGTCCAATATTTTTTGAAAACGCTCCGTCGCCCAAAGGCTGTTTTCCTCGCTAGGCTCTGCGAGAATTTGAGTCACCGTGGCATCGCTGCTTAACTGGCGCACAGCGATAGAAGAGTCGATCAGCAGGCGGTCAAAATTGTCCGCCAGGCCGCTGGCCAGTAGATCAATCTCCAACATCGCCATATCGTCCAGCAGGTTGGCGCCAATATACAGCTGATACGCCGAAATCAGAACTAATGGGAGCAGCGACGCAACCAGAAAAGCCAGGGTAATCTTGGTTGTCAGGGAAAATCTCCCCAGCGAGCGGTTTTGTTTCTCAGCGCGTTCCATACGGCTCTCCTTAACGCTATAAAAACCCGTTACGCGTCAGTCTCTGCGTGAAGCGTTGAAACCCACAGCCCATCTCGCACAGGGATGATAACGCTATCCAGTTGTGGATGCACCGCAACCGACTCATTATACGCTTGAATACCAACAATCTGGGCGGGGAGGTCGGCTTTGCGGCGATGAAGCACCTCCCCCATGCAATAGGCGTTGTCGCCGAGCAAAACACCGTTCACTTCCAGATGCCGCAGACATTCTTCCAGCAGTTGAAGAGAAAGATCCGCGCTTTTCCCAAAGTAGACGTGTTTAATTACATCTTGCAGGATGACGTCGAATTTCCCCAGCGCGGGGAGAACATCCATCACATCCCCGTTGATGATCTCAACCTGCCCGTGATAACCCGCTCGCTGGATGAAATCGCGCGCCACGCGCGCGCGCTGGGGATCAATCTCAATGCTGATGACGCGGCTCTCGCGGGGGAGCGCACGCGCCAGCCACAAGGCCGAATAGCCAATTGCCGTACCGATATCCAGAACCCAGCGAGGCGGGGGTTGGCGAAGCTGCATGATCGCCTGGATCACCGCACCTTCCAGCGGCCCGATGATGGGGATCGCCTCGCGTGCGGCGAGGGCCTCCATCTCCCGCAAAACATCATCCACCGGAAGGACAGCCGGGCGCTTGCGCAGCAACATGAGCGCGTACTTTTCCAACGGATCATCCGGAAGTTGAGGAACTATCGGCAGCGCAACGCGGCCATTTTCTAACACTTTTGCATGAGCCATCCGTTCAACCTCACCACTGCAGCCGGGGGCATTACCATCCCCGGCGCAAGAATGCTACGAGCTATACCACACAACGATCGGCCACTTTTTCGAACAACGCCGTCAGCGGATGATCGGGGAATTCACGCACAAATAATTTCGCACTGGAGAGCGAAAGCATCTCATCCGAGTGAGGCAGCACAGCCACCACGTTGCTCTTGTACGCGTCTTCCACCCGTTCTTTCACCATCTCAGGGTTAAAGAGCGGTGGGTTTTTATTCACCAACAGGACTACATCCTCAACCTCCAAATTTTGCGCCAGCTTCATTGAAATACTGGTCCCCTGATAATCCTGCTGATCGGGGCGCAGCAAGACCACCAGGGTATCGGCGACGGCCATGGAGAGCAGGATTTCATCATTCAGGCCAGGGTGCGTATCCACAATAAGGACATCAAGCTCCAACGCGCCCAGAAGTTGTTTGTAACCGTCATCCAGTAAAGTCACCTTATAGCCATCCCGGAGAATGCGGGCGATATCGCTGGCTTTGATGCTCGAAGGAATAAGATAATACTTTCCCTTCGCCTCATCTCCCAACCTATCTGTCACATCAATGGCGGCCTCTTCAATCTCAATTTCTCCCCAAAGATAACCATTCAGACTCGTCTTAACATCTTTTTCGGTCAATTCAAACAGCGTATGAATCCCCGGCGACTGGATGTCAATATCAATCACCCCCACGCGCAGGCCGCGCCGGGCCAAGATAGCCCCGACGTTGGCCGATGTGTTCGTCTTCCCTGTGCCCCCGCGAAATGAATGAAGGACGATCGTCTTTGACATGCTCTCTCTCCAAAAGCACCACCGGGGACGCAGGACAACCCTGCGTCAACTCCGGAGCAGCAGTGCAGTTTCAACGGCGAACTACATACCAAGCGGCGACAACTCCTTCATCGTCCTCAATATCGCGCACGCGAATCCACTGCCCATTGATGCCAATTTTGTTCGCCTCGGCGTTATCCAGCAACAACAACTCTGATCCCGGCGGCATACGCTTGATCAGAGTATCTTGCGCCACGCGCGGCGCGGTGCGTAACGCCACTCCCTCGGTCGTCGTTCGCAGAATGATGGCATCATCCGGCGTCGGTTTGGCGCTCTTTTTCTCCTGGCGCACACCCAGGGCCGGTTCGCTCTGCCGGGTGACATACCAGGCAGCCACATACCCCACCTGCCCGGTGACGTCCTTCACCTTGAGCCACTGACCGCGCACGCCGATCTTTTTCTGCGCCACGGCAATCGGCTCCTGCACCACCAGAGAAGCCCCCGCCGGCAAACGCTTAATCAGGGTGTGCGGAGCCACCTGCTTTGCCGTGCGGAACGCCAGCCCGTCAGTGGTCGGGCGCACGATCAGGCTCTTCTCGCCCGTCTGCGGCGCCTGAGCTTTTTCCTCTTCCTCCTCCTTCGTGCGGGAGAGATACCAGGCCGCCACATAACCCTGATCGCCGTTAGGCGCCTGCACGCGCAGCCACTCATTCATCACGCCAACCTTGCCCTGTGCGTCGGGTTCCAAAGAAATCAGCTCAACGAACAGAGGCAGGCGATCCATCAAACCGCCAGAGATCGAAGGCGCAGCTCGAAAAGCTAATCCCTCCGCGGTCCCATAGACCTTAAACGTGTTTTCCGGCACAGGAATTTTCTCCGGCTTGACCACTGGCGCAGCCGGGCTAGGGGCGGCAGCACCACTCGCCGGGCGACCTTCAAACCAGATCACACCAGTAATTGCTTTTGCCGGATCTTTCCCCGTATGCTTATAACGGTCGGTGAGGTAAAGCTTTTTTTCAGGGGAATCACCGCGGTAGCGATAAGGATCCTTCATCACATAACGATCCCCCTCTTTGTCCACCAGCACCACCCAGTGAGTTTGCAATCCTGCCTTGGGTGACCAATCGACTTGAACGATCACCGGCAATCCAGCAGCCAAGGCGGCATCAATTTGTGCAATAGGAGCCGGACTGTTTTCACACGGTATATATCCTTTGTAAATCAGCCGCGGGCAAACACGAGGAAGCACAGCGGGAATCACCAACGGCCCCTGAAACCCCCCAGCCTGTTTCATCTTCTCATTCAGTGTCTCGGGGGTCTCGTTATACCCATATCCATTGGCAACGATGGCCATGGAGGCAACCAGACACCCCCAACTGCCCAACGTTTCCTTCTCGTCAAATCCCAGTTTTACGTTTTTCCAGCGGGGGTCATTTTGATACAACACATCAGTCTCAAACATTACCTGCTTCCTCCTTGCGTTGCCCTCTTATCGGGCACCTGCAGAGAATTCAGTTGCAGCCATCTGCCATGACCGCAGAATTATGGACATTTATACTCCGCATAGTACCACAGTCATTCGTACAACTCAAGCTTTTTGACGGCAGTTTGTAGCGTTTAAAAAACCACCCCCCTGGCGTGCCAGTGTTTTGGCTCAGCCAGGGGGGCATCTGCTGTTATCAAATAACGACTAACGCGCTACGATCCCAAGCGCGATTTCAGCGCCTCCGTCAGCGGGGGCAGGATGTCAAACAGATCACCCACCACACCAAAACGCGCCAGTTTGAAGATCGGCGCTTCGGGATCCTTGTTGATCGCCACAATCACCTTGCTGGTGCGCATACCGGCCAGGTGCTGAATGGCGCCGGAGATGCCGCAGGCGATGTAGAGATCGGGAGAGACCACTTTCCCGGTCTGCCCGACCTGATGGGCATAGGGGATATATCCGGCATCCACCGCGGCGCGGCTGGCGCCCACCGCCCCGCCCAGGGTCGCGGCCAGCTCACCAACCAGTTTAAAGCCCTGCTGCGCGCGCCAGATTTCCTGCTCTTCTTCGCTGAGGTCGGCTGGCGGCTCCAGGCTGGGATTGTTGGAAACGCCGCGCCCGCCAGAGACGATCACGGCGGCATCCGCCAGGCTGACGCCGCCCTCGGCGGTGGCGTAGCCAGTCACTTTGACGGCGATGTCATCTTCCGCCAGCGCTGCCTCAACGGGAGCCACCTCGCCGCTGCGAGATTCATCCATCGCGGGTTTGGGGAAGGCGCGCCCGCGCAGAGTCACCAGCACCGGGCTACCGCTACACTTCACTTTCGCCAGCAGTTTGCCCGCGTAGATCGGGCGAGTAGCCACAATAGCGCCATCTTCCACCTCCAGCGTGATCACGTCCACCAATAC
>WFTY01000060.1 GCA_015485245.1 Anaerolineales bacterium
ACGCAACGGGAGGCCGAGCAGCTCACCCGCCTGCAGGCGGGCGGCATTTCGCCGCTGGCGCTGTTGAACCGCGGTTTCCAGGTGGTGCTCGATACCAGCGCAGAAGCGTTTGCTGAGATACACATCTCTGGCGGGCAGCGCGGCCTGAACATCCGCCTACCAGTGGATGATCTGGCGCGCCTGTGCAACGCCCGCATAGCGGCGATCAGCCGCCCGGCCAGGGGACAGGGCTAACTGCCGCGAAAACGAGCGCGGGCCTCTGAATCCAACAAGACGAGCGTTTGCTGGAGTTCGTGACGGGTGCGTTTGACCGCCGCTTCAATGGCGTAGGGGAAGAGCGCGCCGCGTTCAGGATAATCCAGATTCATATTGGCGTGGGCGTGAGCGGGAAGCAGCTTGCGTGTGAGTGGCCGCAGGGCCGGGAGGTAGGCTAACACTTCAAGGTAGTAGACTTGTCCGCTGCGCAGTTCTGGGTGCTGGAGGATCTCTGGAGCAAGGGGGTCAACGTCTTGGGGCGCGGGGGGCGAATCCTTTGGAAAGCGCGCCAGCCATAATGCCAGGTAGTTGCTGTGGGCATAGAAATCCTGCGCCGCGTGCGTCAGGCGGCCAAAGGCTTGCCAGGCCGTTTCCTTGTCTTCTCTTTTCAAGGCTTCTTGAATTAGGTTGCGCTGTGCTGCTATGTAGGCGTACCCGGCCTCGAAAGCGGAATCATCGAAGTGATATTCGGGGTGGCCGATCTGCCCGCGCAGGTCGTCCTGGGCGACGTTAGCGGCGATGAGAACCTCGAGGGCGGCAGGAGTGAAGCTCTTGCTCAAGGCGCGTTGGCAGATTTCGGTATGGTAGATGGTGAGCATCATCAGGCAGTTTTTATATCCATGAGTTCGTAAACTATAGCGGCTTCGGCCTTGCCTTTGACTTTGACTGGTGGGAGACGGCGGGCAGTCACATAGTCGGCGATGGCCTGGAAAACGGCCTCGGCGAGCAGAATTTGCCCCGGCTGGGCAATGGCCTCCAGGCGCTGGGCGTAGTTGACCACATCGCCGATGGCTGTGTAGTTGAACAGCTCACTGGTGCCTACGTTACCTACCATAGCCTCGCCGGTGTTGATGCCGATGCTGAAGTAAAGTTTGTGCTCGCGCGTTTGGCGAGCGCGGTGGCGTTGCATGGCCTCGCGGATCTTCCAGGCCGCGCGCACCGCCCGCAACACGTGGTCGTCTTGCTGGTCGGGCGCGTTCCAGAAGGCCATCACCGCATCGCCCATAAATTTATCTAATGTGCCTTCCTCGGCGAGCACGATGTCGGCGGCGATGGAAAGGTAAGAGTTTAGCACGTCAAAGAGCGTTTCCGGCGGGGTGTTCTCGCTGTAAGGGGTAAAGTTATGAATATCAGCGAAGAGCACGGTGAGCGGCTGGCGGATGCCGTCAAGACGCAGGTTGCCGGGATCGGCCAGCAGGCGGTCACGCACCCGCGGCGCGACCACCCGGCCGAAGGTCTGGCGGATGCGTTCCTGCTCGGCCTCCAGCTTGCGTTTTTCCGTCAGGTCGTCGATGACGATAGTGGCGCCCTTGGCCGCGGCGCGCGCGTCGCGCAAGGGGGAGCAGGAGAGGCGTAGGAACAGCGTTCCGCGATTGGGCAGCACCGGCGAAAGTTCCTCGGCAATGGCAGTTTTGCGCTCCAGCGTGGTCTCAGCCAGTTGCGCGAAACGCGCCCCCAACCCTGGGAAGACGATTTCAATGGAGCGTCCGATGACCTCGTGCAAAGGGACGCCCAGGATGCGCGCCGCCGCCTGGTTGAAGAGGGTGATTTTGTGTTGTAGATCGGTGGTGATCACGCCGGAGGACATTGACGAGAAAATGTCATCCATCAGGTTTTTCATCTCCAGCGTTTCATTGAGAGTCATTTGCAGGTTGGCAAACAGGCGCACATTTTCCAGCGCCAGGGCGGATTGCCCGGCGACGGCGTCGAGGAATTCCAGGTCATCGCGTGTGTACGGCTCGCCGGAGCGCCGCTCCCCCAGGGCGAGGAAACCGATCATGCGCCCCTCGTAGCGCAGCGGCGTGAAGACGCGGCAACCAATCTGCATGAGGGTTTCTTCATCTTCGGCCAGTGCAGCAGGTAGTGGCTTTGCCGTTGGCAGCCAGAGGCTTTGGGCTTCGTTTTGCAACAGGCGGGGCAGGGGGTGTTCGGCGGCCAGGGATGGCGCTTGGATGTCCTGTGTGCTGTGAGCGCGGTACAGCGCGTCGTCATCGTCATACAGGTAAACCAGGACGCGCTCCGGTGCCAGGGTGGCGTGCAACTCCTGTTCCAGCATGCGCAGGGTGTGTTCCATTTCCGGGGAGACGGCCAGTTCGCGCGAGAGGTGCATCAGCGCGTGGCGGTAATCGGCGCGCGTGCGGTAGAAGAGGCGGTCGATGGCGCGCGTCATCATGTTGCGCAGCGGGTTCATGCCGATCACCAGCAGGAACAGGTAGATCGCCACTATCAACGGGTCGTTGGGGATGGCTCGGCGTGGCAGGATGATGGAGATCAGCGCCAGCAAGGCGTAGAACACACCAACCGCCCCCGCAGCAGCCAGGGCATAAGCCAGCGTGGCGCCCATGATGCGATCGACGTCCAGCATGCGGTAGCGCACCAGCGCGTACGCCACCGAGAGGGGGAAGACCACCAGCGCGGGGAAGGCCACCTGCCCCTGAAAGCGCACCAGTTGGCCGAAGGCGGAGGGAAGCAGGAAGGTGAACAGGATGGGGCCGAAGGCCAGCGCCGCGCCGAAGACGATGATGCGACTTTGCTGCCGCACCACCGCCGAGCGGCTGCGCGCAACCCGCAGGGTCAGCGAGGCCAGGAAGATCAAAATACCCAGGCTGATATAGCCATAGCTGGCCAGCCAGGTATTGATGTAGCCCCAGGGTTGGGTGGGGGCGATGATCTCACGCGTCAGGGGGATGGCAAACAGAAATGACAGGATCCAGGGGATGCTGTGCAGCTGCGGAAAGCGTCGCACCAGCGGGATGGGGCGCGGGAAGTCCATGGCCAGGTGCAGCAACGCGCCGCCCGCCGCGGAAAGGCTGAGCGCCCAACCGAGCACAAAGTGCTGGCTGGTGTTCATGTCGAAATAACCCGCGGTGATCACGCTGGCCGCGGAGGTGAAGGCCAAGAAGGCTCTTGCCGAGCGTTTATCGTTACTTAGCCGGTAGGCCCACACGCCGATTGCCCAGAAGGCGACCCCGACCAGATAGGGAATGCCGAACCAGATGAGCAGCTCCCCGCCGGTGAAATCGCGCGGGGTGACTGTGTAGTTGACGGTTTCTCCCTCACGCAAACGGAAGGTCAGTTTTACCGTCGCGCCTTCGGTGAAGCCCGTCTGGGTTTCCGCCGGGGAGGCCACAGG
>WFTY01000061.1 GCA_015485245.1 Anaerolineales bacterium
GATTTCCCCCGCGGCTGCGGCGCTTTCCAGGCGCTGTGTCACGTTGACGGTATCGCCAATGACGTCGTAGAAGCGCACTCCGCTGCTTCCCAGGAGTCCTTCGACCAGCGGCCCGTGGTGGATGCCGATCCCCGCGCCGAGGCCATGTTCTTTGAGCGTTGAGCGCAATGCCTTTTGAAGCGCCTGCGCAGCTTCAACGGCCTGGCGCGGCGTGGCGAACACCGCCATAACCCCATCGGCGATGAACTTGAATTTGATCGCCTGGTGTTGGGCGAGCACCTCTTCAACCAGGGCGTAAAAGCGATTGAGCAGGTTGACCACCGCTTCTGGGGTGTTCTCCTCGCTCCAGCGTGTGAAGCCGCGGATATCCATAAAGAGCACACTGCGCTCGTTGCGGGTGAGGGAGAGGGCCTCCGGGTTGGCGATCAGGCGGTCGAGGAAATCTTTACCCAGCAGCCATTCGGCATACGTTTTCAGCCGCGCCGAGGTCGTCCTCAATTGCTCCAGATACCCCTGGGCGGTGAGCTCGGCAACGCCCATGCTGATGCCCAGCAAGGGGATCGCCAGGCTGATGAACTGGTGGCTGGAATCGCCGAGGAAGAGCGCCAGGGTGTAGTTGGCGTTTGGGTAGGTGAGATATTCAAAAATGGCGTACATCGCCAGCAGGATGTTGGCGCGGAGGAAGTTCTCCAGGAGGATGGTGATCCCTCGTTGGGTGGATTTCAGGCGCAGGCCAATGTCTTGTAGCACGCCGATGCTGAAAGCGAAGACCCAATAGGCGAGATGGTGGGGGCTTTGGAAGAATTCCGGCCCCTCCAGGCTGACTTCGATCAGGGTATAGAGCGTCGGCCCGATCAGGTTGCCGATCAAGCGGCGCGGACGGGGCGTGGTTTTCCAGCGGCTGAGGAAGAAAGCCTGAATCAGGCTGGCAACCAGAATAGCGTAGACATCGGGCCTTTGGAAGTAGACAGCGCCTTCGAGCAGGATTTCAAGCAGCAAGTTGGCCAGGGGGAACCAGGCGGAGTTGCCAAAATACTCGCGTAAAAACCGGGAGATGGGAGTTTCCGAAAGACGTTTTTCCGTGAGGGAAGGAGAAGGGAGCATGGGGAGAAGTAAAGCGTTCGCGATGCTGGATTATTCGACGATGAAGCGGTAGCCGAACCCGCGTTCGTTGTGGATGTAACGAGGGTGGTCGGGATCGGGTTCGAGCTTCTTGCGCAGGTGATAGACGTAGCGGCGCACATGCCCTACTTCACCTGCATATTGTGGGCCCCATACCTCGCGCACCAGTTCTTCTGGCGAGAGCACTTCGCCCGCCCGGCGCATCAGAGCGACCAGCAGTTTGAATTCGGTTGGCGTCAGGTTGACGCGCTCTCCGCCGCGCCAGACCTGGTCGGTGCGCAGGTTGACGGTTAAGTCCCGCTGCACCAGTTCGTCTGGCCCGGCGGTTTCGGCGCGATGGATGCGCGCCAGCACCGCGTGGACGCGCGCGCTCAACTGCGCGAACGAGAAGGGCTTGGTGACGTAGTCATCTGCGCCCAGGGAAAAACCGCGCAAAACATCGGTTTCCTCGTCGCGCGCTGTCAGCATGATGACGGGCACCTCGCTGACTTCACGGATGCGTTCCAGGGTTTCCCAGCCGTCTCGTTGTGGCATGGTGACATCGAGGATGACCAGATCGGGGTTGTGTTGGAAGAGAGCCCGCAACCCCGCCTTTCCGTCGCCAGCGGTGACGGTTTCAAATCCCTGAGCCTCGAGGTATTGCGATAACAGCCGGGTTAGGTTTTGGTCATCGTCGATGAGCAACAGCTTAGACATCTTCAGGCACCTCGGCGGTCACCGGTAGCTCGATGGAAAATACCGCTCCCGGGTTAGTCGCGGAGGGACGAGCGGGCGATTGCACGTGAATTCTTCCGCCTTGCGCTTCGGTCAGCGCTTTAACGAAGTACAGCCCCAGCCCCCAGCCTTTCTGGGAGATGCGGTCGCCGCGCTCCAGGCGGTGGAAACGATCGAAAACGGTAGGTTGGGCTGTTTCTGGGATGCCAGGGCCGTAATCTTCCACCGAAATGGCGAGCTGATTGTCCTTCAGACGAGCGCGCAGATGTATGGGGTGATCCGCAGGCGAGTATTTTACCGCGTTGTTGAGCAGGTTTCCTACGATCTTTTCCAGGTAGATTTCATCGGCCCATACCGGCGGCAGGTCATCGGGGACATCCCACTGTACCTCGCGTCCCTGGCACTCGCACACCACCTCCACTGAGCGTTTTAGCAAAGGCTTGACCGCCACCGGGCCGAGGTTGAGGCGCAGTTTGCCCGCTTCCAGGCGCGAAACGTCCAGAATCTCGCTCACAAAGCGGGTCAGGCGCTCGCTTTCCGCGGCCAGCGTCTCCAGGATGGCGCGCGACTCGGGGGAGAGTTCATCCTTCTGCGTCAAGGCGAGTTCCAGGCCGCCGTTGAGCGTGGTCAGCGGCCCGCGTAATTCATGACTCACCAGGGAGACAAAATCGGATTTCAGTTGATCCAGTTCTTGCAATTCCGCGTAAGCCTTGGCCAGCTCGGCGTTGCGGGCTTTTAGCTCGGCCGTCCGTTCGGCCACGCGTTGCTCCAGCTCCGTGTTTAGTTCTTCCAGCTCGGCGGAGATGTTGAGTTGTTGCTTCAGCAGCCGCGTGATGTAGCTGAGCACCACGAACACCGCCGATGGCCCCAGAATGCCGAAGAACATCACTTCCGAGTAGAGGTTGATGTCGAACCTGATCTGCCCGGTGTGGATCCAGTGTTCGGTGACCTCATACCAGACCACGACCAGAAACAGGACGACCGGCAGCACAAAACGGAAAGTGCTGACGCGCTGCAATTGTTGCTTGTTGAGGGATTGATGTTTTCGCGCAGGCATACAGATGGGAGGTCTCCAGACGTTGCTTTTTTATTCATTATACATGAGCTTCAGAAGCGAGGACATAATCGCGACATTGCGCGACGGGGAAGTGACGGAGCGGAATGGAAATCGGACATGGCTTGTGTTAAAGTGAGAGCAAGATTAATTGTCGCATTGGGCGGCATGAAATAACCCCTTGTTGTATGGAGGAGTGTATGTCCAAACGAAACCTTTCCATTTTGCTGATCCTGGCAGGCCTGTTGATTCTCGTGCTGGCTGCCTGCAGCACCCCGGCGGAGGAACCTCAGGCTCCCCCTCCGGCTCCCGAGCAGCAACAAGAAGAAGCAGCGCCGGCCAAAGAAGCTTCCTCTGCAGAAGAAGCTGCCCCGGCCGAAGCCGCTCCCGAACTGGTTGGCGACTCCTTGCGCGGTGGGCGCCTGTACGACAACTGGATGGAGGAATTGGGCCTGGATACACCTGAGACGCTCAATCCTCAGTGGGCGAAGTCAAGCGCCGGTGAGACCAGTGTGGAAAAGTCTTATCGTTGTGTTCAATGCCACGGCTGGGATTACAATGGCGATCATGGCTTCCCCGGTATTCTGGCGGACGCCGGCAAGGCCCCGAATGAGATTCTTGCTATTCTCAAGGGCTCCATGAACGCAGAGCATGACTACTCGGCCTACATGGATGATCAAGCACTGACGGATCTGGCGCTGTTCGTGAGCGACGAGGTCTTTGACACTGATACGGTGTTATCGTTGACCGGTGACGCTGCGAATGGCGAGACTGTCTTTGGTGACAATTGCTCGGATTGCCACGGCCCTCAGGGATTGGCGATCAACTTCCACCCCGATTCTGAACCCGAGTATCCGGCCACGATCGCCAATGAAGATCCGTTGGAGCTGCTCGGTAAACTGCGCTTTGGTCAACCTGGTGTTCCTGATATGGCCGTGGGGCTGGATATCGGCCTTACCGATCAGGAGATGGCCGACGTCATCGCTTTCTTGAAGACGATGCCAGAAGCCAGCCCGGTCACCGAGGGCGGGCGCATGTATGACAACTGGGTGAAGGCTCTGGACGTTACTGCTCCCGAGCGTGATATGCCGTTGTGGGCGACCCAGGATACCAACACCCGCTCCGGTGTGGATACCTGGCGTTGCAAGGAATGTCATGGTTGGGATTACAAAGGCGCAGATGGTGTTTATGCCACCGGTTCACATGCGACGGGCTTCCCCGGTATCTTTGACGCTGCTTCGATGAGCACCGAAGAGATCGTTGCTTGGTTGGATGGCACCAATAACGCTGATCATGATTTCTCATCCTTCTTCACGGCTGATGATATGGCCCGCATGGCTGCCTTTATTCAGGAAGGCATGGTGGAGAAGAGCACTTACATCAATGACGACAAGACGGTCAGTGGAGATGCAGCCCATGGGCAGGAACTCTATAACAGCGTCTGTCGCATTTGCCATGGGGAGGATGGTACCGCGATTGACTTCGCAGATGGTGAAGAGGTCGAGTACGTTGGTACAGTCGCGGCCGATAACCCCTGGGAGTTCTTCAACAAAGCCAGTGTCGGTCAACCGGGTGAGGCAATGCCCGCTGGTCTGAATCTGGGATGGTCGTTGCAAGATATCGCCGACCTGCTGGCCTTTGCTCAGACTCTGCCGGGGAAATAATCATTCGTTTGTCAATGCCGGCTGTGCTCCACAGCCGGCATTGACGCGCCATAATTGGGATAATTTTTCCCCTTAATACTTTCTTAATGTGATGGGATGCACAAGGGAAAACCGATGAACGCAAAACTACAGAGGATATTGCAATGGATCGGTCTGGGTGCGCTGGCGGTGTTCGTCTTTCTGGTGAGCGGCATTTTGTGGGGCGAGCAGCCGGCGCACGCTCTGCCGGAGTATGCTTCCCGGACGGGAGAACCGTGTGCAACGTGCCATGTCAACCCCGGCGGTGGGGGGCCGCGCACGCTGCGCGGGCTGCTGTGGGCCGCACAAGGGCGTCCGGATGAGGTGCCGGTGCTGGAGAATTTCCTCATCGCTCCCGGGGTGGAGGATGGGCAGGAGTTGTACGAGATCGCCTGCGCAGGCTGCCACGGTGCGGCGGGCGAAGGGTTGTTCGGCATCGCGCTGGTGGACTCCGGTCTTCGGGAGAACAAGATCCGCAGCACAATCGAGCGCGGACGGGAGCGCAGCGGGATGCCTTCCTTTGCCGGACAGTTCACCGAGACGCAACTGGAAGCTCTGGTGGCCTATGTGTACGGCCTGGGGAGCGGGAAGATCGAGCCGCCGCCTGCC
>WFTY01000062.1 GCA_015485245.1 Anaerolineales bacterium
GGCGCGGCTCAGGGACGATTTTCTTCTCCCGTTGCAACCTGCGTTGCCAGTTCTGCCAGAACTTCGAGATCAGCCAGCGAGATAGCGGGCGCGAGGTCACCGGGGAGGAACTGGCGGCGGTGATGGTGCACCTGCAGGAGCGGGGCTGCCACAACATCAATCTGGTCTCCCCCAGCCATGTGGTGGCGCAGATTCTGGAGGCGGTGGTCATCGCCGCGAGGCGGGGATTGCGCCTGCCGCTGGTGTACAACACGGGCGGCTATGATGCCCCGGAAGCCCTGCGCCTGCTGGACGGGGTGATCGACATCTACATGCCGGATATGAAGTACGCCGAGGGGCGCATGTCGCGGCGATACTCCGGCGTGAGCGATTACCCGCGGGTCAACCGCGCCGCGGTGCGCGAGATGCACCGTCAGGTGGGGGATTTGCAGGTGGATGAACACGGCCTGGCGCAGCGCGGCCTGCTGGTGCGCCACCTGGTGATGCCCAACGATGTCGCCGGGACGGAGGCGATAGTGCGTTTCCTGGCGGAGGAGATTTCACCGAATACCTATGTGAACGTCATGGCGCAATACCGCCCGGCGTACCGTGCTTACCGGATGAAAGGTATCAACCGGCGCATCACGCGCGGGGAATATCGCCGCGCCGAACGCGCCGCGCAGGCGGCGGGTCTGTGGCGGCTGGATCAGCGGTAGGAGATGTAGGCCAACTGCTCGCAGTTGTCCTACCCCCCGCCGCATGTTATGGCTGGCCCTGTCCTGGTATACTTGGGCATCCTGCAACGTACAGCACTACGGAGATGCCTCGACATGGAATCACAAATCATTTTGCAAAGCGGTGAAACCTTGCTACGCAGGGACGCTATCTCGCTCGTGGAGGGGCGCATTGCTTCTCGCACCGGCGTGTGCTACCTGACGAACCAACGCATTGTGATCCTCTCGGAATCGGTGTTGGCCGGCGCTGCGGCTGCCGTTTCCATCATTGCTCGCAGCGTGCTGCGCAGGGCGAAGCAACTTGGCAAACAGAAGCAGGAAATCCCCCTGCGCCAACTGTCTCGCGTTTCACTCTCGAAATACGGGGTCAATCAGTCGGTGGACATTCCGCTGAGCGACGGCACGACCCTGCGCATGGTGATGGGGGCGAAGCAGCGCCAGCAATGGCTCGCCGCGCTGGACGAGGCCCTGCGCGCCCAGGGGCTGGAACGCATCCCGGAGGGCGAGGCTGCCTGGCGTGTAAGGTGACGGTCACCTGCGAAACCGGAGAGAAAACGCCTCTCCTGTGGTGGTCACCAGCCGCGGGCGTGGGCTTCGGCCTGTAGCGTGAGGAAGGCGGCTTTATCTTCGCCCGCGCCGGGCCAGGTGCGCAGCCCCAGGGTGCGCAGGTATTCCCCAAAAGCCGGCTCCTCCAGGCCGTAATACGCCTGGAAATCGCGCCCTGCTTTGGGGGAGAGGTCGCTCAACCAGGAGAAAGAAATTAAGGCGATGTCGTCGGCGTGCGCGTCCCAGGCGCGAAAAACCCGGCGCACGAATTCGGCCTGCATTTCCTCTGAACTGTTGCAGACCTCGCTGGAAGGATACCCGGCTTCGAGCAGATAGACTGGCTTGCCCTGCGCCAGGGCGACCATTTCGGCGAAGTCAGCGGTCACCACCTCCGGCGGCTGGACGGTGAAATCGTCGTGCAGGGGGTAATAGGTCAGCATGATGGCATCGCTGGCCTCCCACAAGGGGCGGATGTAGGCCGGATAAGTGCGGGCGCCCTGGAACATCACTTTGACCCCGATGGGGAGGCCCGGCCAGAGCGAGCGGGCGTGGGCAGCGCTTTGCTCAAAAAACGCGGTGTATTGCACCCAGGCGTCGGCGTGATTCGCCAGCACGCCGTCGATCTCGTTGCCGATGGCGAGCGAGGTCAGGCGCAGGTTGGGGGTTTGGGCGGCGATGTAATCCAACAGAGCGGCAAAGCGGGCGATCACTTCGGGGCCGTTGTAGGGCCTGTCTCTTATACACATCTCCGAGCCC
>WFTY01000063.1 GCA_015485245.1 Anaerolineales bacterium
ATATGAACCTGACCATCCAACCGCAATCCCTGAAGGTCAAGAAGGCCAAGAAGAACCGAAGCCCCCAGGCTGGCTTGCGGTCTTTTGCGGTTGGGCAGTGTAGACGGTAACCAATCCGTTTTTCAGTAAAGCAGCCCTCCGGCGCAAGTCAGCCGGAGGGCTTTTGATTTAACCCAAAGGAGAAGTATCATGTCCACCCATCCCCGAATCGCCGTCCTGTATTCCCGCGTGCGCGTGGAGGAGAAATGGCTGTTCGCCGCCCTGGAGCAACGCGGCGTGCCCTATGACCGCATCCACGACGGCCAGGCAGTGCTGGATTTGAGCGACCCGGCCCCCTGGCAGCGCTACGACGCCGTTCTGTCGCGCAACCTGAGTTTCGGGCGCGGCCTGGCCATGCTGCAGGTGCTCAACGCCTGGGGCATCCCCACGGTGAACAGCGCCCAGGTGGCCGCCACCTGCGGCGACAAACTTGCCACCAGCGCGGCGCTGGAGCGCGCCGGCGTGCCCCAGCCGCGCACCGCCGTGGCCTTCACCCCCGAAGCCGCCCTGCAGGCCATCGAGGAGATCGGCTACCCGGTGGTGCTCAAACCCGTGGTCGGCTCATGGGGACGCATGCTCTCCAAAATCAACGACCGCGACGCCGCCGAAGCCGTCCTGGAGCACAAAGTCTCCCTCGGCTCCTACCAGCACGCCATTTTCTACATCCAGGAGTTCATCGAAAAACCCGGGCGCGATATCCGCGCCTTTGTCATCGGCGATCAGACCGTGTGCGCCATCTACCGCCTCTCCCAGCACTGGATCACCAACACGGCGCGCGGCGGGGCGGGCGAGATCTGCCCGGTGACGCCCGAACTGAACGACCTGTGCCTGCAGGCCGCCCGCGCCGTAGGCGGCGGCGTGCTGGCCGTGGACATCATCGAAGATCCCCGGCGCGGCTACCTGGTCAACGAAATCAACCACACGATGGAATTCCACACCACCGTGCCGCTCACCGGCGTGGACCTGCCGGGGTTGATCGTGGAGCACACCCTGCGCGTCGCCCGCGCCGGGCGCCCCGCCGCAGCATTCTCGCCTCTGCCGGGCCGCGTCCCCTCACTATCCACCGTACGATGAGATCAGCCCCCTTCACCCGCAAAGCGGTGGCAGTCCTGACACACCGCCACGGTATGCGCCTCGTTCAAAAAAGCGATCTGCTGTTGACCGTTGGTCTGGTGCCCCTGATGACAATCCGCGCAGGTGGCCGCTCCCGCGGATACAGCCTGCCACTGGGGCAGCAAAACGTGGAAGTGATTCTCAAAAACGCGGGCGCTCCCGATATCCTCATGGCACTTGAGGCAATTCACATCTCCGACGGGCCGGGTTGTGCTGTGAGGCTGCGTGTCGTTCCCGCTGATGTACACCAGCGCATCGCGCATGCCCAGCATCTCGGCCTTCACGCGCCCGGTCACCCCGCTGCCGGAATGACAATCGATGCAACGCACCCCTTCCGTAGCGTGGAAACTCGCCAGGTCCACCGCCGGGTTGGCAGAGCGCTGCACATATTCACTCTCCGGCTGAGTGTGGCAGGAGGCGCAAAAAGCATCGCGATTTTCCAGAGTCGTGCCGCCTCCCACCGCGGCGGCCCCTACCAGCAGCACCGCCACCCCGATCACAAGCCATCGCATTCTGGATATCGATTTCAACACACGCATTGTCATCTTTCTCCTTTCCGCGTTCACCAGGATCAACCCTTCGTTCACTTGCGGAGGGCACGCGCAACATCATACTCCCGTTGCTGGCCGCTATTATTAACCCCCAGTTAACCCTCTCTTAAGAGCAGGAGAACCTCGCATGGTCATTCCCCAGAACCCGTTTGCCCACTACCGCCCTCGCCCGCTGGAGATCGTGGACACCACCCTGCGCGAAGGTCAGCAGACCTCGCTGCTGCACGATTACGGCAAATACTTCTTCTCTCCCGAGGACAAAAGCGAAATTTTACAGGCCTTGATTCTGTACGGCGTCAAGTTCATCGAACTGTTCGCCCCGGTCGTCAGCCGGCGCGAAGCCGAGGACTTCGAGACTCTCAAAGCGAGGCGCGACGAACTGATCCCTCAGCGGGGGTACACCTTCCTGCTGGCGCACGTGCGCGCCCACCCCGCCGACGTGGAAGCCGCCATCCGGGCCGGTTTCGACGGCCTGAACATGTACATGGGCACCTCGCCCCAATCGCGCGCCTACAACCACGGCAAGGCCCTGGACGAAATCGCCCGCCGCGCCCGCGCTCTGCTGGAAGACCTGCGCCGCAACCACCCTCACCTGATCCTGCGCTTCAGCGGCGAGGACGCCTTCCGCACCCCGCTGGAAGACCTCTACCGCGTCTACGACGAAATCGCGCCGCTGGTAGACCGCCTGGGGATGCCGGATACCGTGGGCGTGGCAACCCCCGAGCAGGTGGCCGGGCGCGTGCAGGCGCTGCA
>WFTY01000064.1 GCA_015485245.1 Anaerolineales bacterium
GCGCTGGCGATTGAGTTCGCGATCCCGTTCGATCTTCTCCTGGCGCGCCTTCTCGGCATAGGCCCTGGCGAGATCGACTTCATCACTCCCCGCCTTGCCCTTGCCCTGCTTCTGCTTCTTGTATTTCTGGTGCTTGACCCGATTGGCCCGGTTCTCATCGACCAACCCCGCCTTCTTGAGCTGCTCAAGCATTGAGCTTCCCATAATCCACGCTCCCGATCAGTTCATGTGGGAAGCGATGTTAGGGCCTCATCACCACAAGTTCAAATCGCTACGAAAAACAAGCCGGGGCGCCCAGCCAAGACCCCGGCATCAAAAGAATTATCGTCCGCTAATCACCTTTCGTCTTGCAGGTATTGAAACCGAACAACGCGTATGGCGGGCACCAGCCCATCAAACCGGTCAGCAGCAGCACGGCACCCACCGCCCCCCACCAACTGCCATAGGCCAGACCCGCGGCGATAATGGCCAAACCCAAGACGATGCGCACGGCGCGATCCACTCCACCCACATTCCTTTTCATGACGGCTCTCCTCTGTCTGACACCACGATGGTAGTACCATACTAGCGGATGAAGAAGGTGATGTATGTGACTAGGGAACCTCTGATCACACGGCCACTTTCGCCTGATGGCTGACCCAGAAGATATTGAAGTCGATGGGTTTACTGAAGGCGAAGCCGATCATCATCACCACCCGCCCCTGTTCTACATCGTCGATGGCCATGGTGGAGTGGTCACAACAGACGAAAAAGGCTTCATCAGCCGAGGCCCCCACGAGCCGCCCCGCCTGCCATTCGGCGTGAAGAAAGGTCGATACCTGATTTTCCAGCAGCTCCCACAGCTCCTCCGAGTTTTGCTCATGCGCCACCCAGCGGGTCGAACGTTCAATGGAGTGTTTGAGATAGAGGTAGTAACGCCGCACGTTGACGTAACGCCACTCCTCTTCCGTGCTGAGCGTTCGCGCATCCCACACCGGCAACTCCTGATTCTGCATCAGCAGGGGGGTGTTCACCCCTAGCTGGTTGAGCCGCTCGACCTGGAGCGGGCTGACCTCGCTCTCAAAGGTCACCGCGCCCCGAACCCAATCGGTCGACAACGGTTTGTGAACACCGCGGGAGATATCGTTACGCGAATAGAGACCACAAACGAATCCGGAAGGGGGCAGGACGATCTCTTTGGGAATATCGGTATTACCACGCTGGGCCAGTGGGTGGGCCGCCTTTAACCAGGGGTAGTAGAGCGCGGCGCTGGCGCAGTTGAGTGATTCCCGGTCCTGCATCACCGTCTTGGGCGTCACCCCCGGACGGGCGTCCAGGATAGCAAAGCAGTAGTGGTCGGCCGCCTCGGCATAATCGAGCAGACGTTGCTGAATCGTCTCCCACGCCTTGAAGCTGCTGGAACCGGGGGCCGCCACCATGGCGATCTCTTCCTCCCCGGCAAGGGCGCCCAGCGAGCGCTGATACGCCTCCGCCGTGGGCTCGGCGCCGTCATGGCCATGATTGAGCCTGAAGGTGATGCCATGGAGCTTGCGCAAGATCTCGTAGAGCCGGAAGGCGCTGACGCGACTACCGATCACCAGGGCCAGCTCCTCCTCCGGCTCGCCGGTCACATCGAGCGGATTGGGGCGAAACACCTCGCCGATGTAGCGCGGATGAGAGGGCGAAAAGCCGAGATTCTCGTAGAGCGTCTCTTCACCGCTGGAGTTACGCAGGATCAGGTTGATGGTCAGCAGGCGTTTGCGCTCCGCACCGCCGGGATACTCCTCCCCCCGATGGTCGAACCAGCCGTTGTCCCGGCGGATATAGAATCTGCGATTGGCATACATGAGAGAGCCCGGCGCGGCGTTGCGCACAACCCGGCTCTGGTCGAGCAGCAGCTTGACCTGGATGGCGTTGCCAAAACGTCCCGGCGTGGTCGCCCTGAAAACGATATTGCGGTGGTTGTCATCATCACCGCCGATGATGCCGCTATGGGCATAGCCTTTGGTTTTATAGGGCGCGTAGGCGCGGGAGATATAGAGGCGCTCGCCACCGTTGGCGAAAAAGTTGAAGACGCTGTGAGCGAGATAGTTGGTTACCTCGCCGTGACCGAAATCGAGATTATCCAGGCCACCGAAGATGCGACTGAAGGCGCCGAAGCTGGTCACGGCAACGGGTTTGCCCCCCAC
>WFTY01000065.1 GCA_015485245.1 Anaerolineales bacterium
GCAATGTGAAAGACCGTAGGGGTGAGTTCCCCAGCGATCTTGTACATGTTGGGGATCATCAACAAAAGTCCCTGCGAGGCGGTGAACGTGGTGGTCAGCGAGCCGGTTTGCAAAGCGCCGTGGACTGCGCCTGCCGCGCCGCCTTCGGCCTGCATCTCCACCACCGCCGGAACGGTGCCCCAGATGTTGGTTTTTCCCCCGGCGCTCCATGCGTCGGCATGTTCGCCCATGGGAGAGGATGGCGTGATGGGATAGATGGCGATGACCTCATTGGTTTTGTGAGCAATCATCGCTACGGCTTCGTTGCCGTCAAGGGTTTTGATGATCTTGGTCATAATCTCTCTCCATTGCATAAGAGGCAACCTGCAAGGCAGATTGTGGGTTGTTTCCATGTATTTAACATACTAGTGTACCCCCCAACAAAGCCGGGGGGTAGTTATGTTTTGCATCTAGAACCCTGCGACCTGTCATATTTTGGATAATTGGGGGTTGGAATGTGAGAGAAGTAGCAAGATGGTTAACTACTGCGAGAAGAGAGATGAAGGATGATGGTTTGGGCATGTCATTTCCTCTGGCTGTAGTAAATGTCAATCCCCGGTGTGCCGTCGTCGCGCCAGAAGACCTGGGCGAAAATCAGTTCCGTCCCGTCCGCGGTCATCGAGAGTTCGGCGATTGGGGTGGGGTTGCTGATGAAGAGTTCCGGTTCGCTCCACCGGTAGCCGTCCTCGTCCAGGCGGCGCAGGCGGTAAATCTGAATCAGTTCCAGGTCGGGATGGTCTCGGCTGGAGGTGATGTAGAGCGTGTTGCAGTCATCGGTCAGGAAGGCCTGCGAATCCTGGATGCCCTCCACATCCTCGGCGTTGACCGGGTAGGGGGCGAGTTCAAACGCCCCCTGGAAACCGTTGGCGGCGGCGCCCCGCATCACGCACAGATTGGTGTCGCCGGGGCAATCGAACCACAGTTCGTCTTTGGCCTCGCAGTAGTGCGGGTTGTCAATATCCTGGTCCCCCAGGCCGAACAACCGCTCGCCGTCGCGGTAGATGGAAATAGGCACTCCCTTCCCCAGTTCAAAGGACTGGCGGTTGCTGGTGTAGAACAGTTCGCCGCGCTGTGAGAGGTAAGCGCAGCACTCCAGGGCGGGGCTGTCGTTGTCGGAAATCGGGTGGATGTAGCGGCTGAGGAAGGGGCGCGGGCTGATGTATAGTTTGCCGTCAATGCCCTGTGCCACGGCATCTTCAGGGTTGTTGACCACCATTTCGGTGACCTGGTCAACGGTGGTGGCCAGGTCGGGGTAGGGGTGGTAAAAGAAGATGATCTGCGAGCCGTCGCGGGTGATGTAGGGGGAATCCTCCCAGCCGTCATCGTTGAACGGCAGTTTGATGGGCGTGCTCCAGCCGGCTTCGTGGATGACGGCGCTGCCGGGTTCGCCCTGAGGATAGATATCTCGTCCCACGGGCGTTGTACGCGGCGCGCGGGTGGACATCACGGGAGTTACCGCTGTGGTGGAATCTTCGCACGCCACGGCGGTGATAACCAGAAGCAGGGAGAGGAACACAAGACGGCGCATGGAATTTTCTCCTTATCATACGATTATAAGGCAAGCAATTCAACTTTTTGTGGAAAAGTTAAACTGCTTTGGTTCGCCTGCCTGGCAAAATTTTACTTGTTCAGCCAGTAAAATTGCCCGGATCGAAGCCTGGATCGCCGCCAGAGCGCTGGATAATTGAACCGGTTCACTTTATGATCTGGGACATGGCATCCCGCGATGCTAAAATATCCCCATGGCCTTTATCTGTCCCCAATGCGGCGGGCGGGGGACGCTGCGGATCACTCGCTCGCTGGAATTACCCGCCGACAGCCGCTCGGATGAGATCGCAATGCAGGTGGCGATGTGCTTGGACCGCGAGTGCGGTTTCCGCGCTCTGGCGGTTTACGAAGAGTCGCGGCGCGGCGCGCTGGAGGGGGAGCGCTGGGAACACGTGGGGTATCGCGTGCCGGAAGACGTGCTGGCGCGGGTGGAGGCGCTCATCGCGGCCTGCCCGGAGCCATCCA
>WFTY01000066.1 GCA_015485245.1 Anaerolineales bacterium
GCGCCATTTCTACCAGCGCGACGTGCAGGGCGACGTGCGCGGCCTGGCCGGCGCCGGCGGCGCCGTCCTCGATCGCGTGGACTACGAGGCCTTTGGCCAGCCCATCTTTGACGGCGGCGGCTCGGGCAGCGCCCTGGGCAATCCCTACCTATGGCGCGGCTGGCGCTATGATGCCGGCGATGGCCTTCTACGTACTGGGCGGCCGGCGCTTCGCCCCCGCCCGCGGGCGGGACCTGCAACCCTGACACATTCGGCCCCCTGTCGGCTTTCGCACCTCACAACTTTGGAGGAATCAACTAACCTATGAAACCATACTCGCAAAACGACTATCGTAACCAGATACGTGGCGGCCGCCAACGCGCTGGCCAGGCGCTGATCCTTTTCATGTTGCTGCTTGTTCTCCTGAGCTGCAACCTCAAGGGATGCGAGAGTGACCCGTGGGACCCCTCCGAAACCTATACCCAACTATCATCCTCTACCAGAAAAGTAACTGTTTCGAAGTACTATGCTCCGCTGCTTGAAGGCACGGAAGAGGTGGAGACACGAGACAGGATTGAGCTTAAGATTAGACCCGCCAAGGGCGCCGGCAAGCGCGACATCATATGGATCCCGCCTGACGGAGCGACGGATTTTCGTTTCCCTGGAAAGCAGCCCGAGTGGGATGATTTGACGCGACACTGGGTATTCAAGAACGTAGATGAGAATGATGATTTGAGGATGAGCTACATTGGCCCGCCCGGCTTCTTCGAGCGCATCTGGTTTTGGGATGATATAGTCTTGAGTCATTACAGGGACGGCAGTTCGAGCGGTGCAGGTCACAGAACCTGGGACCTTAACAGGCGTCCCGGCGCCGCCCCGCCTGCCGCTCCTCCCACCCTCACCGAGCGCCACCTGGCACAAGATGCTGACACCTGGAATGCATGGGATGTGCAACTCTGGCTAGAGCCTGCGGCGGGGATCACCCTGACCACCGAACTGTGCCAGGAGTGGGTAGACAAACTGCAGGGCGACGAGTTCTTTCTCGCCGCGCGGATGCCCATGGCGACCACGGCTGTCACCGGTTCCTACCGATTGCCCTTTGTCTTCGGCACGCCTTACTCGCAAACCGTCTTCTTGCGACAGTATTCCCCCTTCAACAGAATCGTCACCGCCACGCTGGAGTACCGGCTGGATAGGCTCGCTTTTTTGGATAGGAAGCTGCCCCAGGCTGAGGGGGAACACTGGGCTGCCCTGGGCATTGCCGCCACCGAGCCGATCAGTTGCCCGATGGGGTTGAACGCGGCCGGTTGGGCCGTGGAAGCAAGCATCTTGCTCGACCTGCACGACCAGCCGGATGACTGCACGGGATGTACGGTGCAGGTCTACGGCTGTTACGAAGGACAGAACTCGCCGCTGGAGAGCCAGGAGAGCCGCGCTCTGGCCCACTCGCTGGGCATTGAGTCCTACCAGGGCCAGGGGATCACCTGTCTGGGCCCCAAACCTATCTACCTGGATTACCCTGGACTAAGCCTGGAAGGCGCGCCTTTGACGGCTGTCATCACCCCCACCCTGCCCATCACTATGCATGAGCGCGTCTACAACGCGACGGGTGACGTCGTGACCCTGACTCTGGGCTACACATCTTCCGTCAGTGGCTGGCAATTCTATGGCGGGGATTGGGTGACGCCGGATACCAACAAGCCGATCATTCCCGGCACAACGGAAATCGTGATTCCGGGACAGGTACCGACTTCCAGCTATATTTGGGCCATCAACAACCCGGTGCCGGCCGATACGCCCGACGGCCCCCACTCACTGGTCATCACCGTCACATCCACGACCTCGCCGACGCTGACCGTCTGGGATGCGATCACGCTGTGGTCCGGCGAGTGGGTCGCGCCGCCGCTGCCGGGGGGTGTGCGGCGCGTCTATATGCCGCTGATCGCCAGGCCACCCTAGGTGAGGGTCGGGGGCTTTGAGGCCGCTCCAAACTCGCCAAAGTCCGGGGAACGGCCCCATCCGCCCCAACGATCCACTCACGGCCCGCACAGCAGGCCGAAGTAACGCTTGAACCGGTGGGGCATTTCGGCGGCATGATCCACGATGTTGCCGCGGCAGCGGGCGATGGCAACCACGTCTATCTGGTCGAGGCTAGCGGCTTCATCATGCTGGTCGTCTCCACCCCCGGCCAGATGCAGC
>WFTY01000067.1 GCA_015485245.1 Anaerolineales bacterium
ACATCATCTACCTGGGAGGCAATGGTGTTTGCGTTTATTTCAACCAGTCCGGCAACGGTTGGAGCGTACCGCGCCTGCTCGAAGGGTTTCCCCCCATCGACGACCTTTCCGCGGTTACCGCCGTGGACCTTCTCGGCAATGGCACCGCCTGCCTCGTCTGGTCTTCCCCGCTGCCGGATGATGCCGGCCGCCCCATGCGCTACATGGACCTCATGGGGCGGAAGCCGCATCTGCTGGTGAAGGTGGTCAACAACCTCGGAGCCGAAACGCGTGTAACCTACGCCCCATCCACGAAGTTTTATCTGGAGGACAAGAAGGCCGGCAAACCCTGGATCACGCGACTGCCGTTTCCGGTGCACGTCGTGGAGCGGGTGGAGACCTGCGATCACATCAGCCGCAACCGTTTTACGACCCGTTACGCCTACCACCACGGCTACTATGACGGCGAGGAGAGGGAGTTCCGTGGCTTCGGCATGGTGGAGCAGTGGGATACGGAGGTAATCGGGGTGCAGACCGAGATAGGCGCCTTCCCTGCGGGTAAGAATTGGGAGGAAGCCTCCCACGTCCCGCCTGTCTACACCCGCACCTGGTTCCATACCGGTTTCCATCTAAACGGAAGGCGGATCTCCCGCCAGTACGAGGAGGAGTACTACCGGGAGCCGGGCCTGACCGATGATCAGGCCCGGGAGCTGTTGCTATCCGACACCATCTTGCCTGAAGAGTTTTCCAGCGGAGAAGCGCTTGAGGCCTGCCGGGCACTCAAGGGCATGATGCTGCGTCAGGAAGTGTATGCCGAGGATGGGACGGACAGATCAGAACATCCTTACATCGTTACCGAACGGAATTTCAGCATCCGGATGCTTCAACCCCAGGGTGACAGCCGTCACGCGGTCTTTTTCACACACCCCCACGAGTTGCTCAGCTACCACTACGAGCGCAATCCGCAGGATCCCCGCATCCAGCACACCCTGACACTGGAGGTGGATGACTACGGGAACGTAATCAAGAAGGCGGCAATCAGCTACGGGCGCCGGCAGCCCGACCTTAGTCTCTCTCCACAGGACTGGGAAAAGCAAACCCGGACCCTGATTACTTATACCGAGAATGACTTCACCAACGCAGTTGACGAAGCTCATGCTTACCGCGCGCCGCTGCTTGCCGAGTCGCGCACCTACGAACTGACGGGCTACACGCCAAACGGTTTGGCGGGACGTTTCCATGCATCTGATTTTGTCGAATACGATCCGGGCGATTCAGCCCGCCTGCACCACATCATAGACAACGAGATCGAGTACGAAACGCAACCCACAGTCGCCCGACAGCGCCGTCTGATCGAACATGTACGCACCCTGTACCGCAAAGATAACCTGACCACGCTTCTGCCACTCGGTGAACTCCAATCGTTGGCCCTAGCCGGCGAGTCGTACAGGCTCGCTTTCACGCCGGGCCTCCTGGCCCAGATCTTCCGGCGCGACGGTCAGGCGCTCTTGCCCAATCCCTCCGATGTGCTTGGCGGCCAGGGCGCGGACCAGGGTGGCTACGTGGATCTGGACGGCGACGGGCGCTGGTGGATCCCGTCCGGGCGCGTCTTCTACTCGGCGAATACAGGCGACACAGCGGCGCAGGAGTTGGCCGAAGCCCGGGCACACTTCTTCCTGCCGCGCCGGTATCAAGATGCCTTCGGCCAGAACACGACCGTCACCTATGACGACTACGATCTGCTCCTGCTGGAGACCGAAGACGCCATCGGCAACCGTGTGACATCCGGCGAGCGGGATGCCGGCGGCAACATCATCCGCCGTACTAATGACTACCGGGTGCTCCAGCCGTGGCTGGTGAGCGATCCCAACCGCAACCGCAGCGCCGTGGCCTTCGACGCCATGGGTATGGTGGTTGGCACGGCGGTGATGGGTAAACCGGAGGAATCCCTGGGTGATTCGCTGGAAGGTTTCAGCGCAGACCTGACCGAGGCTGTTGCACTCGACCATCTGGATTACCCGCTGACGGATCCGCATGCGATTCTCGGGCGCGCCTCGACACGGTTGATCTATGACCTGTTCGCCTATCAGCGGACAAAAGACCAGCCCAACCCGCAACCGGCTGTAGTCTACACCATGGCGCGGGAGACACACGACTCCGATCTGGACGCAGGGGAGCTGACGAAGATCCAGCATAGCTTCAGCTATTCGGACGGCTTTGGCCGCGAGATTCAGAAGAAGATCCAGGCCGAGCCGGGGCCGGCGCCCCAGCGCGACGCCGATGGAAAGATCATCGTGGGTGCGGACGGCCAACCGGAAATGACGCCGCACGACGTCAGCCCCCGCTGGGTTGGCAACGGCTGGACGGTGTTCAACAATAAGGGCAGGCCAGTCCGCCAGTACGAGCCTTTCTTCACCGACACCCACCGCTTCGAGTTCGACGTCAGGATCGGCGTCAGCCCGGTGCTCTTCTATGACCCGCTCGGGCGCGTGGCGGCCACGCTGCATCCCAACCATACCTGGGAGAAGGTGGTGTTCGACCCGTGGCGGCAGGAGACCTGGGACGTCAACGACACCGTGCTGCTCGATCCTCGGGAGGATGAATACGTCAAGGCCTTCTTCACCCGAATGCCGGAGGAAGACTATCTCCCAACCTGGTATGCCCTGCGCACCGATGCCACACACGCAGCCGCCTTCGTGGCACGCTATCCGGATGCCACCGATCGCACCAACGAAACACAGGCCGCCCGCAAGACGGATGTCCACGCCGGCACGCCCACCGTCGCCTACGCCGACTCGCTCGGGCGCACCTTCCTCACCGTCGCCCACAACAAGGCCGGGTACAGTGATCCAGGCATCCCACCCGTGGATGAGCACCATCACACTCGGGTCATCTTTGACATCGAGGGCAACCAGCGCGAGGTTATCGACGCCAAGGACCGTGTCGTCATGCGCTACGATTACGACCTGCTCGGCAACCGCATCCACCAGGCCAGCATGGAGGCGGGCGAGCGCTGGATGCTGAACGACGTCGCGGGCAATCCGGTCCGCGCCTGGGACAGCCGGGGATTTGTCCGCCGGATGACCTACGATGAACTGCGCCGGCCCAAGGACAACTTCCTGAGTGAAAGCGAGGGCACCGAAAAGCTCATTGGGAGAACTATCTACGGCGAAACACACCCAGACCCGGAGGCGAATAACCTGCGCGGCAAGGTGGTCGAGCTCCGCGACCAGGCCGGCGTCGTCACCAACCAAGCCTATGAT
>WFTY01000068.1 GCA_015485245.1 Anaerolineales bacterium
ATACCTTCCACACGATCGACGGCGAGGATGGCTTTCCCTTCGGCGCCAGTGGTGACCAGCCCGACCAGTTGCCCGTTTCGACTTCCGCCCGTTAGCCCGAAAAGTGTTCGCAGCGTGAGCAGCGGGGCGGGTTGGCCGTCGAGGGAGATGATCTCCGCTCCTTCGGCGTAGACGATCGCCGCGGCGGGAATTTTCATCACGCGTTCGATGGCGCTGCGCGGCACGGCGTAGCGCTCGTCGCCCGCGACGACCAGAATTGCGTGCAGGATGGTCAGTGTGAGCGGGATGCGCAGGTGGAATGTGGTCCCCTGGCCTGGGGTTGTTTCCATGCTTAACTCACCGCCGAGGTCGCGCGCGGTTTGTAGCACTACGTCCATTCCCACCCCGCGCCCGGAGCCCAGGTCGGCTTGCTGCCGGGTGGAGAAATCCGGGCGGCAGATGAATTCCAGGGCTTCTTCGGTTGTGATGACGCTTTCATCCTCCAGCCAGCCGCGCCGGCGCGCCAGCGCGGCGATCTTTTCCAGGTCGATACCACGTCCGTCGTCGCTCACGCGGATGTGGATGTAATCGCCTTCAGGCGTTCCGGAGATGGTCAGTTTGCCCTGAGGGGGCTTCCCCGCGGCATGGCGCTCTTCAGGCGGTTCGATGCCGTGTGCGATGGCGTTGCGCACCAGGTGGAGCAGGGGGTCGAGCAGGCGTTCGACCAGCGATTTATCAATTTCGGTGTTTTCGCCTTCAATGAGCAGTTCCACCTGCTTTTTGCTGGCGCGCGCCAGATCGCGCACCACCAGGGGCATGCGGCTGAAAGCCTCTGCCAGGGGAACCATGCGGGCGCGCATCACCGCCTGCCGCAGGTAACGCAGGCGGCGCTCCAGAAACTGATCTACTTCGGCGAGGGCTTCCAGCGCATGCGGGGGCGCGCCGCGCAGTTGGGGACGCAGCGCTTCGAGGCGCGAGCGCGCCACTACCAGATCGCCGACCAGCCACATGATTTCGTCCAGGCGGGCGATGTCCACCCGCAGCGAGGTGGCACCGCGTGCAGGGGGAGTCTGGCCGCGCCGCGCTTCCGTTTTCGCGGCGGGTTCGCTCGCTTCCTGCAGAGCGATCGGCGTCAACTCGACGTCGGGGAATTGCTCCGCTCTGAGTGGTTCTTCCGAGGCGAGCAGGAAGATGAACTCCACCGTGTTGCCGTGGATCAACGGCAGCGCTTGCAGCAGCAGGTCTTGCGCTTCGAACTGCTTCCGCAGATGGGTGACGTTGATGCCGGCGGCGTTCTTCTCAGGGGAGGGGCTGAAGCGCGCCAGTGTCAGGGCGCGGCCGGCGCGGACAGCGGCGTGCAGGCGTTCCCAGTCCGCCGGTTTGAGGTCGGCGGCGATTTCTGGCGGTAAGGCTACCTTTTGGGGAAGGCTTTCCTCGCTAAAAATATTTGGCGTTGGCTCGGGGATGGATTCGGCCGCGGCGCGCAGCTGGCGCAAAGCTTCCAGGTGGGGCTGGATATCAACCTCGGGCGCTTCGTCATTGGTGAGGGTGGCGATAATGTCCTCAAGCGCGTTGGTGCCCTCCAGTAAATGGTCTACAACTTCTGTGGAGACTGCCAACTGTTGCTTGCGCAGGGCGTCCAGGGTGGATTCCATCGCGTGACTTAGTTCGGCCGCGGCTGAAAGTCCCATCATGCCGGAGATACCCTTGAGGGTGTGGAAGGCGCGGAAGAGTTCGTTTACCAGCGTGGTATGCGCCCCGTGGGTGGAAGCGTTTTCGTCGGTCTCGAGCGCCATTAAATTCTGCCGAATGCTTAACAGCAACTCGTCCGTTTCGGCGAGGAAATCCTGTAAGAATTCGTGGGTGTCCAGTCCCATGACTCTGACTCAATCTGGATGGGTGCCTTAATTTTGTTGGGAACGCTCTTGCAGCAATCTACGAACGACCTCGGTCAGCTTTTCTGGTGTGAAGGGTTTGGTCAGGTATTCGTTGGCGCCAGATTGCAGCGCGGTCTCGCGGCTGGTTTTGTCTGCTCGTGTGGAGATCACTACAATGGGCAGATCGCGGTAATCATCGTGTTGCCGCACGTAGCGGATGACCTCAAAGCCATGCATATCGGGCATATTGAGATCCAGCAGCATCACGTCCACGCTATCGAGCGCCAGTTGCTCGATAGCTTCCAGCCCGTTGCCTGCCTCACGCGTAATCACTTTGAGGGGGTTCAATGTGGTTTTGATGATTTTACGCATGGTAGGCGAGTCGTCAACAATGAGTACTTTTGTCATGGAGCCTCGCTTTTTGGTCACGCGGCAGTCGCTTCGATCAGCGCGGGTAAATTCTCATAAAGCTCGGATTTATTGATGAAGCCATCGGCGCCGGCATCCAGGGATGCCTTTCGGTACGCGCCGATGTTGTGAAGCGTCACCACGATGACGTGGATATCAGGATGTTCCTCTTTAATGGTTTTAAGTGTCTCCAGGCTGCCTATGCCGGGTAAGGCCAGGTCCAGGAGGATGATATTGGGGCAAACAAGGGGAATTTGCTTGAGGCACTCTTCGCCATTGGTCGCTGTTCCTGCGACCAGTACCCCTGGAAGGTGCTGCAAGAAACGCTGAATGCTGTGGAGAAAGTCGGGGTTATCATCAACCACGAGAACGCGCACGTTGCTCATGGTTAAAAGCTTAGCAGATGGCGATGATGGGCAGTATCAGGGATTTCCTGAGGTACGTTTTACTCGTTGGGCGGAGGTTGTTCCATCGAAATCAGCCCGACATTGATGGCGAAGCGCGTGAGCGAGGCGACGTCGTGAAGATCAAGCTTTTCCATCAGGTGAGCGCGGTGGGTTTCAACCGTTTTCGGAGAAATCCCCAGCGCGTTTGCGATGGCGCGCGTGCTGTTCCCCTCGGCGATCAGTTGCAGCACCTCCG
>WFTY01000069.1 GCA_015485245.1 Anaerolineales bacterium
CTGATGGCGATGCACGACCTCAACCTGGTCTCCGCGTTTGCCGACCGCGTGGCGCTGCTGGTCGCGGGGCGAATCCTGACATCCGGACTCCCCAGCGAGGTGCTGCGCCCAGAACACATCGCGGCAGCCTATCAGGCGCGGGTCGAAGTCATCCCCCACCCGCTCAGCGGACTCCCCCTGGTCTTCCCGGAAATCGAAACCGATGAATGACGTTTCAGCTGCGCGTCTGCACCAGGTGACACACGCAATCCTTCGCATCCACATCATCCGTGGGGAAGGTACGCCCTAACTCATAAAGCTGATGCAGCTCCGTTTCCAGTTGTTGTAGCTCGCGGATGCGCTCGGCGATTTCATCGGCTTTACGCTGCAGCAGGGAGAGCACCACTACGCAAGGGGCTTCCCGGCGATCGCGCATCGCCAGAATTTCGGCGATGTCGTCCAGCGAGAATCCCAGACGTCGCGCCCCGATGACGAAACGCACACGCTCAAGGTCGCTCTCATCATAATCGCGGTAGCCGTTCGGCAGACGGCGCGGCGGGGGCAACACGCCCACCTGCTCATAATAGCGGATCGTCCGGGGGGAAAGACCAGAACGGGCGGCCAGCTCTTTGATTTGCACAGAACCTCCTCAACGCGGCGAGAGACGTGTCAGGGCATCATCCTCCGGCGGTCGAGCCACCAGGCCGACGATCAACAACACCAATCCAGCGCCAGCCAGCACGCTCCCTTGCACCACCAGCGGATCGAAAACTTTGGCCAGCAAAAAAGCAACGGCCTTGAGCGCCTCGCCCTGAACTGCGGGAGGCAGTCCGCTCAACGGCCCGATCATGCGGCCGGTGTTGAGCAGCGCCGGATACCCCAGGCCGAGAGCGAGCGTCAGCGCCCCGCCCAGCAGTAAAGGGATCCCCCACCAGCGTCCTAATTCGCGCAGTGAACGAACGGCAAGCGCCCAAATCAACAAGAGCAAGGCTGCCCCCAACCAGGGCGCCCAGCGCGCCGCCGTCTGCGCCATGCCAAGCTGCAACTTAAGTGGATACAGGCCCAGCGCGCCGGCGGCCCTTCCTTCCATCCCGCTGGTCAGGTCAACGGTGTCCGGAAGATTCGTCGCCATCCCCTCCAGCATATCAAGGACCACGGCCATCTGTGCCGCTCCGCCAGGATCGGGCAGGCGGCAGGGGCTGATCGCCCCTGCGGTCACGCCGCTGGTATATTCATTGACCTGCTCCGCCGTGCAGGGCGGCAGGGTATCGAAAATCAGCTGCACCGCCTGCTCCCCCCCACCCTCGACGATGTTTTTCTTAAATTCCCTCATCTCCAGCACAACCACCGGGAAAGGCGCATCGCTGTTGAACCAGGTATACACCCCTTCCACCGTCGCGCTAACCCAGGGGACGAGGATACGCTCTGGCAACAGAGCTTGCTGCAACATCTTCCAATCCTGTAATGTCAGGCGCCCGAACAGCTCCTGCACCGCCTCCGCGGTCAGCCCCTCCGTCATGTCGCCCGCCCCCGCCTGCGCGGCAAATGACTGCATGGCAACGGGCAGCAGATTCTCCTCCAGCAACAAATCCAGCATCGCGGTTTTGACGCGCGCGGCGTCAAAGATAAACTGTCCGGCGTTGTACATCCAGAGAGTCAACGGCAGCGTGAGCACCAAAACGCACGCCACCAGAAAAGCAAAAACCTTGCCAATTGTTCGCACGGGGGACCTCCTTACTTCTTCAGTGCTGATCGATAGTATAACCTGAGTCCAGAGAAGTCGCCTGAACGATGAATCATAATTGCAGGCCAGCCAGCAGCGCAGCGATGGTGGTATCTGCCAGCGATTCCAGGCGCAGATCGGCGTGATCGAGGGGCAGTTGACGAGTGAGGGGGTTGGGGACGGCCACGCAGAAGACGCCCGCCGCCCGCGCCGCGGTCACCCCGTGAGGCGAATCTTCAAAAACAATCGCCTCTGAGGGAAGTAGCCCCAGCGAGTCCAACGCCAGGAGGAAAAGTTGGGGGTCGGGCTTGGTGCGATCCACATCGTCGGAGGTGTGCACCACATCGAAGAAGGCACGCAGTCCCAGGCGACGCAGGTGCCCCTCCACCCAGGTACGCGGCGAACTGGAGGCCACCGCCAGCTTCAAGCCAAGCTGACGCGCCTCCTCCAGGCGCGCCGCCACCCCCGGCAACAGTGGTTGGTTCTCCACCAACGCCAGCTCCCGTTGCAGGCGCCAGGCGCTCAACGCTTCCCGCTCCAGGGCACGCCCCAGGCGCGCTTCCAATCGTTCGAAAGGGTCAAAGTGTTCGTTAGCCGAGCGGCCAATCACCTCGCCCCACTCGCCCAGGGGCAAGGTCTGCCCAAAGCGAGCATACAACTCCCGCCAGGATTGGTACACCGGCCCTTCGGTGTCCAGGATCAAACCGTCAAAATCGAATATCAGGCCGCGAATCACCGATCACCTCCAAATTTCAGCTTGCCATCCAGTTGCGCGATTGTGCCTGCGATTGTACCGCGCCCCTCCAGCAATTGCGCTTGCGCGTTCATCCATCCCCCCTGTATAATCACTCTGGAGGAACCTATGACTCAACAAGCAAAACGCCCGATTCAGCCAAGCAAGGGATTCTTCAAGAACATCGGCGATGAGATCCGCCTGGTTTTTCGCCTGCTGAGCGATCCACGCATTCCCTGGTACCTCAAAGCGCTGCCACTTGGGTCGTTACTTTATTTTATCTTTCCGGACATCGCCCCCGGGCCGATTGACGACGCCCTGGTGATTGGTATCGGGGTAACTCTGTTCATCGAGCTCTGCCCCCCTGAGATTGTAGAAGAGCACCGTATGGCGCTGCGCAACATCGTCCCCGGCGAGTGGCGCGACGCCGAGGTGATCGAAGGCCAGTTTTCCGACGACGACGGAGAAGCACAAGAATGAAGCGATTGATCTGGGGAATAGCCAGCGCCTTTCTGTTCCTGAGCGGCGCGGCGGGCTGCGGTTCCCTGCCGGCCAGCGCCGCCCCCACC
>WFTY01000070.1 GCA_015485245.1 Anaerolineales bacterium
GGCTTAAGCAGCAACGGACTTCTTGTTCCACCAGTTTAGCAGTTTCATAATCCGCATCGCTGACTTGCACAAATCGGTCGTAATCCAACGCCTGCAAGGCAGCCTGTCCAGCTGGATCAAGGTGCATATTGAGCAGGATCTCTTGCAACCGGGCATAAAGCTGCGGTCGGATTTGCGGGCCAACAACAACTGGCGGCATGCCAAAGGGTGGCGAGGTGTGAATGACACGAATGCGATTTGCCAGAGAAGGATCGCGTTTGAGGGCAAAATCTAATACCAACGCGTCTACCGAAGCACCATCTGCCACTCCAAAGGCAACTGCGTAGATGGCTTCATCATGGCTGTAGGTGAAAAATGTGCGTCGGAAAAATGTTTTCGGGTTTTCCCCAGCCTTTGAAAGCACATAAACTGGATACATTCTTCCAGTGAAGGAAATCGGGTCGGTATAGGCAAATACCATGTCGCGCAGATCCAGCACGGAGCGCGCTGAGCTCTCGGCTGGTACGATGATCTTGGCAGAATAAACCGCTTCACCGTGAACCTGGGGAGCGGCCAGCAAGCGCATGCCAAACTGTTCTTCTCCCACCAGATAGGAGCTGGTACACACAAAAGCCAAGTCTACCTCGCCTGTGCGAATCAACTCGTTGACCTCGGCATACGTGCGTCGCTGCACACGCTCCACCGGGCGTCCCAGTTGCGCGCTCAGGTACTCCAGCAAAGGGGCATAACTCTCCGCCGTGCCTTGCGGCGAGATCACCGCTGCCACCGCCACTCGCAGCGGGTGGACTTCGCTATCCGGCGGCGTCGGCAATACCTCCAGGCGCGTGAGATCCACATACACTGCCGCTTGGGCAGCCTCTTTGGGAGTGCAGGCGCTCAAGGACAACGCCAGAGCCAAAAGCAATAAAACAACAATTTGAGATCGCATCACACCGTCAAGACCTAGAGATTGAACCTTTAAGGCACATTCGTACGCATAGATTACCATTCCCGCACTCTTGCTGTAAAGTGACGTAAGGCACTCGTTTTGCACGGGACGTTTAACACACCACAAAGTGACGAACAACACATTCTCTTTTTGGAATATATTATACAATTCAGTTATGATTCCTAACGCCTCTACCCGCTTAATCGGCCAGTTGCTTCGCAATATCAGTCAGCCCGCTCGCTTGAAGATACTCCTGGCGATTGGCGAAGGCGAAGCCTGCGTCTGCCATCTGGAGGCCCTGCTGGGCTATCGGCAGGCGTATATTTCCCAACACCTGATGGCGATGCGCAGGGCGGGGATTCTGGCAACCCGGCGCGATGGGCGCTATATCTTCTACCGCCTGCAAGACAAGAAACTGCTGGATGTGATTCGCGCCGCAGGCGAAGCCTCTGGGGTTCCGGAGGCCGATATCGCGGCCCTTACCGCGGCGCAGCCCCTACCCCAATGTTGCTGTCCAGATTGTGTCGCGGAGGTCCACATATGAACTTCGATAGCCCCATTGACCGCAGCCAATACCCCACCATGAAGTGGAGCGCAGCTTTCCTGGCCGAGCAATTCGGCAACGAGAATGCCATCCCCATGTCGGTTGCTGATATGGATCTCAAAGCGCCCCCGGCGGTGATCGAAGCTCTGCATCAGCGCGCCGCGCATGGCATTTACGGTTATGAATTCAGGCCCGAGAGCCAGTTGAACGCGCTGGCTCAGTGGTACCAGACCCGGCACGGGTGGCTGATAGACCAGGAGCATCTCGAACCCTGCCCGTCGATTCTGAACGCGATTTCCATCCTGATCGATCAGCACTCGGAGGAAGGCGACGGCGTGATCCTCCAGCCGCCGGTTTTCTTCGAGTTCCGCATGGTCATCCGGAGCAGCCGCCGAAAGATCGTCAAGAACCCGCTCAAACTGGTCGCGGGAAGCTACCAGATGGATTTCGACGACCTGGAAGCCAAAGCTGCCGACCCGCGAAACAGAATTCTGATCCTGTGTAACCCCCACAACCCCGTCGGGAGAGTCTGGACGGAAGCTGAACTGGCGCAGGTGGCGGAGATCTGCGCGCGCCACCAGGTGTTCGTGATCTCCGATGAAATTCACGGCGATTTCGCCTTCCCGCCCCATCGTTACCAGCCCTTCCTCGCTGTGCCCGGCGTCGCGGAGGAACACGCCGCAACCTGCCTTTCGCCGGGGAAGACGTTCAACATCTCTGGAATAGTCGACGCCCTGGCGATCATCCCCCATGAAGCACACCGCCGGAGGTTCCACGAGTTCGCCCACCAGTACCAGATCAACAAGACCAACGTGTTCTCATCGGCAGCAATCGAAGCCGCTTATCAACATGGTGCCGGCTGGCTGGATGCTTTGCTGGAATATTTAGGCGGCAATATTCAATTGATCCGCGAGTTTTTACGGGCCAACCCTATTGAGGTCTCATTAATCGAACCGCAGGGCACCTTCCTGGCCTGGCTGGATTTCAGAGAATTGGGGTTGGATGCCAAAGCCCTGGCCAAGTTCCTGGCCCAGGAGGCTCAAATTGCGCTGGCCCCCGGGTATTGGTTTGGCCGTGAAGGAGCCGGGTTCGCGCGCATGACTATCGGCTGCCCGCGTGCCACAGTCCAACGCGCGCTAGAAAATCTCGCCGAGGCCGTCAAGAAGCTGGTATGACCGGTATGAAACACAAGGTTCTCTTCCTCTGCACCGCCAATTCCTGCCGCTCACAGATAGCTGAGGCGCTCGTCAACGCCCGCCTGGGCGATCACTGGCAGGCCTTCTCCGCGGGGACACAACCGGCGGGCTATGTACATCCAAAAGCGCTGGCTGCACTGGCCGAAATCGGCATCCATCACAAGGGGGAATCCAAATCAACAGATAAATTCCGCGATGTGGATTTCGATCTGGTGATCACGGTGTGTGATGACGCCGCTGAGAACTGCCCGGTCTGGCTGGGAAAGGGAAAACGCGTCCACCTGGGCTTCCCCGACCCAGCCAAAGCCGAGGGAACAGATGAAGAGATCGCGCAGGTCTTCCGCGCTGTGCGAGATGACATTGAGGAAAAAGTGGTTAGCCTATTATCCCACCGGTAATCTTACCGCAAAGAGCGGCTTTTCATTCGCAGCTACTTTATGGTTCCTACATGGAGAAACAATATGCCCCAAGACCAATCAAAAGCACTCTCGACCCTCGACCGCTACCTGACGTTATGGATTTTCCTGGCCATGGCCATCGGTGTGGGGATCGGCTATCTGTATCCCGCGGCGGTGAAGAACTTCAACCAAACCGTCTCAGTAGGGACGACCAATATCCCCATCGCCATCGGCTTGATATTAATGATGTACCCGCCGCTGGCGAAAGTTCACTACGAGGAACTGGGTGAGGTCTTCCGCAACTGGAAAATACTCGGCTTTTCGCTGCTACAAAACTGGCTCATCGGCCCCATCCTGATGTTCGTTTTAGCGATTATCTTCCTGCAAGAATATCCCGAATACATGGTCGGGTTGATCATGATCGGGCTGGCGCGTTGCATTGCTATGGTCATCGTGTGGAACGAGTTGGCTCACGGCGATAATGAGTACGCTGCTGGCCTGGTAGCCTTCAACAGCATTTTCCAGGTGCTTTTCTACAGCGTGTATGCCTATGTCTTCATCACTGTGCTCCCCACCTGGTTCGGCATGCAAGGCAGCTTGGTGAAGATCACCATCGGCGAGATTGCCAAATCGGTGTTCATCTACCTGGGCATCCCCTTCATCGCTGGCTTTCTAACGCGCTTTGTACTGATCCGCGCTAAAAGCAAAGCCTGGTATCATGAGGAATTCGTCCCGAAAATCAGCCCGCTCACCCTGATCGCCCTGCTGTTCACCATCGTAGTGATGTTCTCGCTCAAGGGCGACCTGATCGTCAGCATCCCCCTGGACGTGGTGCGCATCGCCGTGCCGCTCATCCTGTACTTTGTGATTATGTTTCTGGTTTCTTTCTGGATGGGGCACCGTATCGGAGCAGATTATTCCAAATCCACCACGCTGGCCTTCACCGCGGCGAGCAATAACTTTGAACTGGCTATCGCGGTGGCTGTAGCGGTGTTCGGCATCAACTCCGGGGCAGCCTTCGCCGCCGTCATCGGGCCATTGATCGAGGTGCCAGTGATGATCGGGCTGGTAAACGTGGCTTTCTGGTTCCAGAAGCGCATGTTCGGCAAGATGACCGCCGCGCCAGACATCGCCGTGGCAGCCACCAAGGTTTGTCCACCCGACGAACGCCTGACCAAATAGACATCCCCACCTTTTCCTGGCGCAGGGTTTCTTACCTGCCACAAACACGTGGGCTACCAACCGCTAAAGCAGGTTTGGCTTCCTGGTTCGTCCAGCGTTGCCATCCGTAGATGGTCTTACATGCTGTCCCCAGGCGTTACTTCCCGCGGCTCCCGCGGTAGATTGCTTCAAAATGTTGATCGCCGCATTGACATCCCGATCATGGACTGCACCACAAACCGGACATTGCCACATGCGCACCCTCAACGGCATCGCTTCCATCTCCGTACCACAAACGGAGCAGGTCTTCGAGGACGGATACCATCGGCTGATCTTTTCTACCCGACAGCCGTACCACTCCCCTTTGTACGCTAACATGGTCACAAATGCCGACCAACCCTGCATCGCCAATGGACTTCGCCAGATGATGATTTGCCATCATTCCCCGCACGTTC
>WFTY01000071.1 GCA_015485245.1 Anaerolineales bacterium
CCATCATCCCTGGAGAGGCAGAGGTAACCTGTGACCGAGTTAGCTGATAAAAAAGAAAAATCCCCGACGTTTACCGATTGGATGCGGGTGACCTTCAAGGGGGTACTTGACCCCATTGGCGGCTTTTTGAACCGCCTGGGCTTGATGCCAAACACGCTGACCATCATTGGTCTGGCGGGGAACGTGGCCGGTGCGTATTTCCTGATGCGGGGGCGCATGTTGACGGGGGGGCTGATTATCTTGTTGATGGGGCCGATTGACGCCCTGGACGGCACGATGGCGCGTCTGCGTGGTGAGCCTTCTGATTTTGGCGCTTTTGTCGATTCGGTTTCTGACCGATATTCGGAACTGGTGATTTATCTTGGGTTGATTCTTTATTACTTGCAGGCAGGTGATTGGGTCGCCAGTGGCCTGGTGTACCTGGCAGCGGCGGGTTCGGTGCTGGTTTCGTATGTGCGCGCTCGCGCTGAGGCGCTGGGGTATGAGGCCAAAGTTGGCATCCTCACCCGTCTGGAGCGCTACGTCGTCCTCGTTCCGGCGCTGGTGTTCAATGTGCCTCGGATCGGCGTGATGATTATCGCCCTGCTGGCGAATTTCACTGCTCTGCAGCGCATCATCTACGTCCGTCGTCAGGCGCGGCGTAAAATGCAAGAGACACTTTAACCACTTTTATCTCGATTGGGAGAAAAACGTTATGCCAACAGGCTTTGAACTTGGCCCTTTGACGATTCGTTACTATGGCGTCATCATCATGTTTGGCGCGCTGGCGGCAGCCGGGCTGACCACCTGGCGTGCGCGGCAACGGGGGCTGGATCCGGAGTTCGTTTGGGACGCGCTGGTATGGGTGTTGATCGCGGGCATCCTTGGGGCACGGCTGTGGCACGTTTTCACCCCGCCGCCTTCGATGGTCGCCATTGGCCTGACGACGAAGTATTACCTCACGCATCCGCTGGCAGCGATCGCCATCTGGAATGGCGGATTGGGAATCCCCGGAGCCGTGATCGGCGGCACGCTGGCGCTGTACTTTTACTGCCGCAAGCGCGGCGAAAGCTTTGCTCTGTGGGTGGATATGGCCGCTCCCGGCTTGGCGTTGGGGCAGGCGATTGGCCGCTGGGGGAATTTCGTCAATCAGGAGCTGTATGGCCGCCCCACCAACTTACCCTGGGCAATCTTCATTGACCCACAGAACCGCGTGCCGGGTTTTGAGCAGTTCTCCTATTTTCATCCCACGTTCTTGTATGAATCCCTGTGGAACCTGGGGAACGTCGCCTTGCTGCTCTGGTTGGGCAAACGCTATGCCGATCGCCTCAAAACCGGCGATGTGATGCTGGCCTATTTGATTATCTATCCGGTTGGGCGTTTTTGGATTGAGTTCTTGCGCCTGGATTCCTCGCAGGTGGCCGGGTTAAACGCCAACCAGACGTTGATGGCTATCGTCGCCCTGGCCGCGGCCCTGGCGTTGTTCTGGCGACATCGCCCGGGGCAGGTGAAGAAACGGAAACGCCGTCGTCGATGATCCGGGCAGAGGGACTCAGCAAGCAGTTTGGGGATTTCCTGGCCGTAGACGGGGTGAACCTGCGATTGGGCGCCGGCGAAGTGTTGGCCTTGCTGGGGCCAAACGGCGCGGGCAAAACCACCACAGTGCGCATGCTGACCTCTGTGCTGCGGCCAAGCCGCGGGTGGGCGCGCGTGGCGGGTTATGATGTGCGCAGGCAACCCGATCGGGTGCGCGCCGTCGTGGGGGTGTTGACCGAGAATCACGGGCTTTACAACCGTATGCCCGCAGGGGAGTATCTGGATTTTTTCGGTGAGCTGTACGGCCTGGACCGGAAACGCCGTCGCCAGCGGCGAGAAGAGCTGCTGGCGCAATTCGGCCTGGCGGAAGCGGCGCGCCAGCGCATCGGGGAATTTTCCAAGGGGATGCGGCAAAAGCTCGCTCTGGCGCGCGCCCTGATGCACGATCCGCCGGTGTTGCTGCTCGATGAGCCTACCTCAGCCATGGATCCGGAAAGCGCCCGCCTGGTGCGCAACGCCATCAAAGCGCTGCGCTCCGCGGAGCGGGCGATCATTATCTGCACCCACAACTTGGTGGAGGCCGAAGAGCTGGCCGATCAGATCGCCATCATCCGCCGCGGGCGGATCGTCGCGCAGGGCACGCCCTCCGAGTTGAAGCGTCAGATGCTGGGGCCGGGAGAGTACGAAATTCGCTTTGCTGCTCTGCTCAACGGCCGGCTGAAATCGTTGCCGAAGAACGTGACGCTCACCGCACAAGGCGAGGATTGGATCCGCTTCCGCAGCGCCACCCCGGAGCGCGATCATCCTGACGTGTTGCGCTACTTGCTGGAGCAAGACCTGCCGGTGGTGGAATTGCGCGAGGTGCCGCGCAGCCTGGAACAGGTTTACCTTGAGGTGGTCAGTTCGGCGGAAGGAGCGATCTCAGATGTTGGCTAAACTGCGCCCGGCGTTGATTATCACTCGCCGCGAGATTCGCGACCAGTTCCGCGATTGGCGCATTTTGCTGCCCATCCTGGTGCTCACGCTGTTCTTCCCCGGACTGATGAATTTCACCGCGCGCGAGGCCGTCGCTTTTGTGGAACGATACGGCGCGCCGATCATCGGAGATCGCCTGATCCCCTTTTTGCTGATGGTTGTGGGGTTCTTCCCGATCTCAGTTTCGTTGGTGATCGCGTTGGAGAGCTTTGTGGGGGAGAAGGAACGTCGGAGCATCGAGCCGTTGCTCTCCACCCCTCTCACGGATTTACAGCTTTACCTGGGCAAGCTGCTGGCGGTGATGCTGCCGCCGTTGATCGCCAGCTACCTGGGGATCATCGTCTACCTGATCGGGGTGTATCGCCAGGTGGGCTGGCAACCCGATCCCGTGCTGCTGATTCAAGTGGTGGCGCTGACCACGGTGCAGTCGCTCTTGATGGTCAGCGGGGCGGTAGTGATCTCCTCGCAAGCCACTTCAGCGCGGGCGGCGAACCTGCTGGCCTCGTTCATCATCATCCCCACGGCGATGCTGCTGGTGGGGGAGAGCATGATTATGTTCTGGGCGCGGTATGCGGTGCTCTGGTGGGCGATCTTTGGGCAGGCGTTGATCGCCGGGTTGCTGGTGCGCACCGGTATCGCTTACTTTAACCGCGAGGAGTTGTTGGGCCGCGAGATTGATGTGCTCAACCTGGGCTGGGGTTGGCGGGTGTTTTGGGATGCTTTCCGCCACCGTCGCGCTTCGTTGGGAGAGTGGCTGCGCGCCGAGCCGTGGTATGCCTTGCGTCTCGCTGCGCTGCCCTTTGTCCTTGTGTTGGGCGCTTTTGCCGTCGGAGCCTGGATCGGTGTGCAGCAGGCGCAGGTGTTTATCCTGCCGCCAGGGGCGCTTGATCTCAACAATCTGCAAGAGCGGCTTGTGAACCTGCAATTCTTCACCCTGGATGCTGTCCCAGCCGTCTGGCTACATAATTTGCGTACGGTGATCCTGGCGACTTTGCTGGGGGTTTTCTCCTTTGGGGTGATGGGGCTGATTGTGTTGCTGCTGCCGTTTGGCCTCATCGGCTATTTCACGGTCACCGCGGCGCGAGCAGGGATTCCCCCCAGCCTTTTCCTGGCCGGGTTTGTTCTCCCCCATGGAATTGTAGAAATCCCGGCCATTGGGCTGGCGGGGGCGGCGATCCTGCGCCTGGGGGCCACGCTGGCAACCCCGGCGAGCGGACGTTCGATGGGGGAGGCGTTGCTCACCGCGCTGGCGGATTGGGCGCGCGTTTTCGTCCTGTGGGTGATTCCGCTGTTTTTGATCGCCGCGGTGTTGGAGGTTTACCTTACCCCGGCGATTGCCCTGCGCCTCTTGCAGCCTTAGCTGCCTCAGGGGGAGCGGCTCTCTCCGGGTGGCCCTTAAGTGCTACACCCTTGTGAGCGGTCTTGTGATATAACATAGCCGGGTCAACCCTCTCGGGCGACAACTGGATTTTTTTATGAGCAAAATCATTATCCTGGGATCGGCGAATTCCATCCCTGATGCGCAGCACGAAAACGCTCATTTTGCGATTGAAGGCAAAGATGAATTTATCCTGGTGGATTGCGTAGGCAATCCTCTGGTGCGTTTGCAACAGGCGGGTTTGGATTTCAACAGGCTTAATCACCTTATTTTGACGCATTTTCACCCCGACCACGTCTCTGGCGTGCCGTTGTTGTTGATGAATATGTGGTTGCTGGGGCGCAAGGCTCCGCTGATGGTGTATGGCCTGGATCACACGTTGCAGCGCATGAGCAACCTGATGGACGCTTACGGGTGGGATGAGTGGCCAAACTTCTTCCCGGTGACGTTTCAGCGCGTGCCGGCGCAGGAGCTTGCGCCGGTGTTGGTGACGGATGAGTTTCGCGTGCTGGCTTCGCCGGTGGAGCACCTCATCCCCACGATTGGCCTGCGGGTGGAAGTGCGCGCCAGCGGTCGCGCCCTGGCGTATTCATGTGATACGCAGCCCTGTGCTGCGGTTGTCGGCCTGGCTGCGGGGGCCGAGGTGCTCATCCACGAGGCGACCGGCGAGGCGGTGGGACATTCTTCGGCGCAACAGGCAGGGGAGATCGCCCAGGAGGTGGGGGTCGGGCGGTTGTATCTGATTCACTATGGCGTGCACGGGGTTGACCCGCGCGCCTTGCTCGATCAGGCGCGCACATCCTTTTCGGGCGAGGTGGCCCTGGCTGAAGATTTTATGTCCATTACGATTTAAGGCAATTTAGGGGGGACGCTCACCACCCTTGCAGGAAAGGCAGCCACTCTTCGTTTTTGGGCAGATAGCGTCCAAAGATGTAGCGCGCCGAGGATGACGGCGCTTTGGGAGTGTGCAGAAGGCGCATGCCCGCTTGTTCGATCGTGCGTCCTCCCTTGCGGTGATTGCACGCCGCGCAGGCGGTGACCAGGTTCTCCCAACTGTGGTTGCCCCCCAGACGCCGGGGGATGACGTGGTCAACGGTGAGCGTTTTTTTGCGTTGCCCGCAGTACTGACAGGTGTATTCGTCGCGGCGGAAGATCTCGCGCTTGCTGAGTTTCACCCGTGGCCGCGGCCGATGAACCATCGCCCCCAGACGGATGATGGAAGGACGCGGGTAGGTGCGGGAGACAGAGTGGATCACCCCGCGCCCGTTCATCACCAGACTCGCCTTACCGGTCAGAATTAGCACGATGGCGCGCTTGGTTGTGCACACATTGATGGGTGCAAAGTTGGCGTTGAGCACCAGTACCGGCTCGTGCAGACTGTCCATGCCGTTGCTCCTTTGCGATGTGCAGCTCAATCTCTGGAGCGAATCCAGGCAAAATTATAGCACCGATTTTCTGCTGGCTGAAGGATGGGGGAGATGATTTTTCAGGGCGTGGGTGTGATGAGGGGCTGTGTGGGCGTTGTTGTGGGGGTGATGATATAAGCCTGCGGCAGCCAACCCACGCGCCCTTCTTGATCCATGACCTCGATCCACACTACCCCGCCGGTGATCTGTCGCCCGTAGAGCACAGTGACGGATTCGCCGGGGAGCAGAGAGGCGATCACCGGGCCGCCGGGCGATTGCCGTAGTTGCAGGCCGGGGAAGAAG
>WFTY01000072.1 GCA_015485245.1 Anaerolineales bacterium
ATCGCTGAATTTGGATAAACTTGTACATGAAGAACTCCTTGCTCAATCTTTGACGGTCTTACCAATGTTGAGTGTAGGAGTTCTTCCTTTTCCTTGTCAATTGTCCGATCTTTTGTCTGAAGGTCAGCGCGTTCAAGGAACTTGGAGAACGCCATATACTGTGCTTCGGCTACACGCGGGAAACTGTGGGGTACAATTGCTGGCGTTATGGATTGGTTGATTAAGACCTATGGTCGCGGCTGCGCCCGTTACCTGATTTTTCAGCTCCTTCTCTTGGCCGCCGTTTTGGGGCTTTTCTTGCTTCCGGAGGTGCTCGCTATGCTCTGGGGCGGTGACCGGGATACCCGCTTCTCCATCTTCATGGGTGTTCTGATTGTCCTGATGGTACTCCTGATCGCCGGGGTGGCTGTCTGGAGTTTGCGTCATCTCCGTCAGCGCGCTGCTCGCCTCGATGAGGTCTTTGGATCGCTGGGTATGGAAGGGATGCCTTATCAGCGGGTAGGGCGTCAATATCGCGGTTGGGTTCGCGGGCGAGAGATGGAAGTCTTTTTCCACCGCGGCCCCACGCTGGATTTTCGCATTTCCGCACCGCTCCAGGCGCGCGCCGCCATCGTCTTTCAGGGCGATGTGGCGCGTTTTTCCGCCAGTCTGGGGGATTACCAGGAGGTCGCTCTTCACAGCCCGCGCTTCCGCCATCTCGGAATTTATGCGCACGACGCCGCCTGGATGCGCGCCGTGTTGGCGGACGAACGCGCTCGCCAGGCGGTGTTGAGCTTGATGCAAGCGAGCAGCGCCTACGAGATTCGCAAAATCACGCTGACGCCGGATGCTTTGCAATTTACCCTGCGGCGCACCCCTGTGAATGTGATCACGTCATCCATGGTGGACGCCTGGCTGGATAATCTACACACCTTGCTGGATGCCGTCGCAGCCGCTCCCGTGCCCCGCCGTCTCGTTCAAACGCAGCCTCTTTCGCTTTCCTCCGGCGATCAGTCGAGGGCGCCGCTGTACTGGCTGTTTGTCGCCTGGGGGTGTGGCCTGGTGGGGCTGGCGCTGGCCTGTTTTTGGGCTTTCGGCGTTTTGATCTCGCTGGGGCGTTAAACTCGTGGTGGAGGGGGAGTTTTACAGGCTTTCAACAGAGTCTAAACAGAACCTAAACTTCCTGTGGGTAGCATGAGGGCGGATATATCCTATGGAGGCGTCATGTTTACCCGAAAATTTAACCGCCAAAACCTTCTCCCCGCAATCGGGTTGACGATCATTCTGGCGCTGGGGGCGTTCCTGCGTTTTTACTATTTGGGGGTTTACAGCATCGGCAACACCTATTACGCCGCTACGGTCAAATCCATGTTGACCTCGGCACACAATTTTTTCTACGCCGCTTTCGAACCCGGAGGCTCGGTGACGGTGGACAAACCTCCGCTGGGTTTTTGGGTGCAGGCAGTTTTTGCCTATTTCCTGGGGGTAAACGGGTTTGCCCTGGCGTTGCCGCAGGCCTTGGCAGGGGTGCTTTCCATTGCGGTGTTGTATCACCTGGTGCGCCGTCACTTTGGAGTGAAGGCCGGGTTGGCTGCGGCGTTGACGTTGGCCGTCGTCCCTGTGACCGTCGCCACCGAGCGTAACAACACCATTGACGGCCAGTTGGTGTTTGTGCTGTTGTTGGCTGCCTGGGCCTTCCTCAAAGCTGCGGAAAGCGGCAAAACGCGCCATCTGTTTTTGGGGGCTTTTCTGGTGGGGGTGGGCTTTAACATCAAGATGTTGCAAGCTTTCATGCCGTTGCCAGCTTTTTACCTGGTTTACCTGCTGAGCGCGCGCCGCGCCTGGTGGCAGCGTATCCTCCAGTTGGGGGCTGCCACCGCGGTGCTTTTCGTCGTCTCCTTCGCCTGGGTAGCCGCGGTCGACCTCACTCCGGCGGAGGATCGTCCCTATGTAGGGTCTAGCGAGAACAACACCGTGACCGAGTTAATCATCGGACACAACGGCTTGAGACGGCTTGGTTTGGCTGATGGTGGCCCGGGGCGAGGCGATGGCGGCCAACCAGCTGCCGCTTTGGGTGGACAGCCGCCGCGAGGCGACCTCCCAGGTCGACCTCCGGATGGATTCCCCTCGCCGCGGTTGAACCCTGCTCCCCAAGGGAAGCTCCTTGCTCCGCCGCCGGAGGCCCTGGCAGCCTGCAACGGTTTGAGCCCGGGCGACGCCTGCATCGTCGTCCGTCCTCCGGGTGACGAAGTGAACGGCGCGTGCTTTTCCGCTCATCAAGATCAACTCATCTGTGTGCCGGAGAACCGCCAGCCCTTGCCGGGGCGTACCTCGCAGAATGTCCCCGGCGGGACACCTCCCGCGGTTGGCGGCGCGCCGGGCGGCGTTGGGCCGGGGCGCTCCAGTGAAATTGGCACCGCGGGCGCGCTGCGTCTCTTGCAGCAGCCTCTCGTCACCGAGGCGAGCTGGGTGCTGGTCTGGGTGCTTCTGGGGATGCCACTCGCCATAGTTACGCTGGGATGGGCCTGGCCGCTGCAGGACAGGCAGCGTAGTTTGTTGTTGTGGGCTGGCTGGTTGCTGCCCTCGCTGGCGTACTTCAGCTTCACCACCGGTCTGTTCCACCGTTACTATCTGATTATGCTGGGGCCGCCCCTCGCTGCGCTGAGCGCCATCATCCTGTGGAGCCTCGCCCGTCAGGCAGCCAGGCGACCGGCCCTCGGCTGGCTGCTGGCGGCTTTCCTGGGTGGAATGAACCTTCTCTTTGAAATTTATGTCTTCCGCAGTTACTCTGATTATGCGGGCTGGGTGACGGTGATTTCCCTCTTGCTTTGGCTGGTGGGTTTAGGGGTGCTGGCAGCAACGAAGTGGCACAGGTCGTTGCAAAGCGTTGGCCTGGCGTTGGTACTGATTGCCATCCTGGTTGCACCGTTCACCTGGGCGCTTTTGACCACGCTCAACCCTTCACCCAACGTGGCGCTGCCCACTGCCGGCGTTGCGGAAGCTGATATCACCCGCTCGACGTTTATGACGCCCGATCAGGAGGTGCTTACTCCTTATGAACAGGCGGTGCTGGAATATACCCTGGAGCACACCGATCCGGATAGCTACCTGCTGGCGACCAACAACGCCCGCGGCGCGGCTCCCTTCATCCTGGCGACCGGCCGTCCGGTGTTGACTTTTGGCGGTTTTTCCGGCGGTGATGACGTGGTGAACCTGAATGAATTGCAGGCCATGATCGCTCGCGGCGAACTGCGCTTTATCCTCGGCCTGCCGCAAAAGCAGGAGATCGCTCGCTGGATCGCGGCCTCGTGTGAAGTCGTCCCCGGCCTGGAAGCACCCTCCTCGTCGCGGAATCGCCCGCCTGCGCCCGGCGGTTTGCGCGGCGGACCGCAAAATGAGGTGCTCTATGACTGCGGAGGTTAAGGTTGCCAACCTCCCGCGGGTTGCAAACCCGCGGGAGGCTTTTTTGCAGGTTTTGAAATATGCCCTGGTTGGGTTGTCCAACACCGCCATGGATGCTGCGGCTTACTACGCCCTGACCCGCTGGCTGTGGCTTGGCTCGCTGCCGGTGCTGGCGAAGGGGCTGGCCTATGCCATTGGCATGGTCAACAGTTTTCACTGGAACCGCACCTGGACGTTCAAATCCAGGGGCAACCCCTGGCGGGCGGCGGCGCTGTTCATCTTGACGCATATCGCCGCGCTGGGGATCAACGCGGGGATGATGGCCGTGGTTTTGAACCTCTGGCGCTTGCCGGAGGCTGGCGCACTGGTGATTGCCACCGCGGCCGCGTTCGGCTGGAACTTCGCCCTCAACAAACTGGTGGTGTTCCGCGTGGATGCCGCCGAGCAGGAGGGGTACAATAGCCATCATGCTTGCCGAAACGATTCGCTTTCAGATCCTCCCCGTCAACGAGGTTGAGTTGCACGTAGCCCTGGCTGGGCTGGAAGATGGGCCGCCGGTCTTGCTGCTACACGGTTTCCCCGATGCCTGGTTTGGCTGGGAGGCGCAAATCCATTTTCTGGCCGAACGGGGATTTCGCGTGATCGCCCCCGATCAGCGCGGTTATAACCGCTCCTCCGTTCCTACGGGAGTGCGGCCCTATGCTTTGGATCGGTTGGTGGGTGACGTCCTTGGCTTACTGGATTATCTGGGCATCGAGACCGTCAACCTCGCCGGGCACGATTGGGGCGCGGCGGTGGCCTGGGAGACGGCGCTGCGCTATCCTCAGCGTGTTCGCCGCCTGGCGATTGCCAATGTGCCTCATCCGGCGGTGATGTTTCGCTTTTTGCGTCGTTCTCCGCGACAGATGTTGAAATCCTGGTATATTGCTTTTTTCCAGATTCCTGGCCTGGCCGACTGGTTGTTGAGCCGTCAGGATTTTCGCCTGGCGGCGCGCAGCCTGCGCTCCAGCGGGCTGCCCACCACCTTCAGCGAGGAGGATATTGCTCGCTACAAACGCGCCTGGCGCAACGCTGGGGGGATGAGCGGGATGCTCGCCTGGTATCGCGCCTTGGTGCGTTACCACCTGCCTCGCGTGGAGGAGCTTTCCCTGGCGATGCCGGTGTTGCTTTTATGGGGGAAGCGCGATGTGGCCCTGAGTTTTTCCATGGCTGAGGCCAGTATGGCGTATTGTCCTCAGGGGCGGCTGGTCTTTTTTGATGAAGCCAGTCATTGGGTGATGCGCGATTGTCCCCAACAGGTCGGCCAGTATCTGGCTGAGCATTTCAAAGTTTGAAGGAGTCTTATCGTTTTATGAACGTCGCAACTTCCGCGGCGCGCTGGCCACGCGCTTTGCGCGCCATGCGTCATCGAAATTTCCGTCTGTTCTTCGCCGGGCAGTTGATCTCCGTCATCGGCACATGGATGCAATCCACCGCGCAACAGTGGCTGGTCTACCGCATCACCGGGTCGCAGACCAGCCTGGGGATGGTGGCTTTTGTCAACTTTTTGCCGGTGCTGCTGTTTTCTCTCTTTATGGGTGTGGTGGTGGATCGTGCCCCACGCCGCCGTTTGCTGTTGTTGACTCAAAGCTGGTTCCTTTTGCTGGCTACGGTGCTGGCGACGTTAACGGCGTTGGGCGTGGTGCAATACTGGCATTTGCTCTTGCTGGCCGGGTTGCTGGGGATCGGCAACGCCCTGGACATGCCCACCCGTCAGGCGTTTGTGGTAGAGATGGTGGATCAGGAGAAGAGCGATATGCTCAACGCCATCGGTCTGAATTCGATGATGTTCAATCTGGCGCGCATCGTCGGCCCGGCGATTGGGGGCGCGGTTGTGGCGACGCTGGGGGAAGCGCCGGCTTTTGCCATCAACGCGGCGACGTATCTGGCGGTCATCTTCGCGCTGCTGTTGATGCGCCTGCCCCCGGCGGTCACGGTTTCTGGCCCACGCCGCCCTTTGGAGAACCTGCGAGACGGGGTGGCTTACCTGGTGCGCCGACGAGAGGTGCTGGGGTTGGTGGTGATGGTGGCAGCTTTCAGCATGGTGGGGTTTGGCACCCTGACCCTGCTGCCCGTCTTCGCCAGGGATATTCTACAGACCGGCGCGCAGGGGTTTGGACAGTTGCTTTCCTCGCAAGGGGTGGGCGCTTTGCTGGGAGCGGTGTTGCTGGTTATTGCCGGGGATCGTTTTCACAAGGGACGCACTTTGCTGTTCAGCCGTGTGCTTCTCGGCCCGGCGATCGCCGGATTGGCGCTTTCTCGCACACCGTGGTGGAGTATGCTCTTCCTGGTGCTGGTGGGATATTCTTTCATCACCCAGCTGATTTTCACCAACACGCTGATCCAAACCGTTGTTCCTGATGAGCTGCGCGGCCGGGTGTTGAGCACCTATACCTGGGCGCTGGGTGGTTTTTATCCCATTGGCTCGTTGGTGATGGGATATCTGGGGGATCTGCTTGGCGCTCCTGGCACGGCGCTGATCTCTGCAGCGGGGTGTGTGTTGCTGGTGGGCCTTAATTTATGGCTTTTCCCTGCTGTCCAGCGATTGAACTGATTCACGTTACAATTAGGATATGAATGCTACGATTCTGGTTGTGGATGATAACGCCAACGTGCGGCGGATGGTAGGTGAATATCTGGAAGCCGCCGGGTTTCGTGTGGTCACGGCGGCGGATGGGGAACAGGCGCTTTACACCGCCCGCCGTGACCATCCTGATCTCATCTTGCTGGACATCATGATGCCCAACATGGATGGCTATGCCTTTGTGCGCACCTATCGTCGGGAGAGCGAAACTCCTATTATCCTGCTGACCGCCCGATTGGAGGAGAGCGACAAAGTCATCGGGCTGGAGCTCGGCGCGGACGATTACGTCACCAAGCCGTTTGGGATGCGCGAGCTGGTCGCCCGCATCCGGGCGGTATTGCGGCGCGCGCGGCAGGAAGCCGCGCCCCCGGAGGTGCTTGCCGCCGGGGAGCTGCGGCTTGATCGCCTGGCCCATCAGGTCACTCGCAACGGGCAGCCGATCCATTTGACCCCCTCTGAGTTCACTTTACTGGAGACTTTGATGCGCGCCCCGGGACGGGTCTTTGATCGCCTGGAGTTGCTGGAGCGCCTCCAGGGGGACGCGCTGACGGGGTCGCCGCGCAGTGTGGATATCCATATCCGCAACCTGCGCGCCAAAATTGAACCTGATCCGGCCAACCCCGTTTATGTTGAGACGGTCTTTGGGGTTGGGTATCGTTTTCGGAGAGAAGCTTGAGCGCCCGCTCGCTATCGTTCAAGCTGTTGCTGGCTTTCCTGGCCGTGGCCGTCAGTGTTTCGTTGCTGGGTGTCGGCATCACGCATTACATCACGCAGCGCGAGTTCACCCAACTGGTGCAGTCGAATGCTCGCAGCCGGTTCATTGAGGAGGCGCTGACGTATTATCGCCAACACGGCTCTTGGGAAGGGTTTCCCCTGCCTGGCGAGCGCTCACAGTCGGCCCCCGCGCCAGGCCCGCCGCGTCCCGGTCAACCGCCGTTCCCGGTGGTTTTTTTCTTCGTTTTGACTGACGCGGAGGGGCGCGTCGTCCTGCCGGCACAACCCTACACCCTCGGCGAGAAGCTCTCAGCGGACATCCTGGCGGAGGGGGTGCCAATCGAGTTGGACGGCGAGGAGATTGGCTTTGTCCTCACCGTGGGAGGGACTCCGCCTTATGATCCGCGCGAGCTGCATTATTTACAGCGCAGCAACCGGGCGTTGTTGTACGCGGCCATCGGTTCTATGGCCGTGGCATTGGGACTGAGTCTGTGGTTTTCCCGGCGGCTGACGCGCCCGCTGCACGAATTGACAGCCGCCATTCATGCCGCGGCGCGCGGCGAACTGGGGCAGCAGGTGGCGGTACAGGGCGATGAGGAAATTGAAGCCCTGGCTCGAGCGTTCAATCAAATGAGTCATGATCTGGCGCAAATGAGCGCGCAGCGCAGGCGAATGACCGCTGATATTGCGCACGACCTGCGCACACCGTTGACAGTGCTCAGTGGGTATCTGGAATCCATGGAAGAGGGGATCCTCGCCCCCACGCCGGAGCGCCTGGCGACTCTGCGTCAGGAGGTGGGCCGTTTGCAACGCCTGGTGGAAGACCTGCGTACCCTTTCTCTGGCAGATGCCGGAGCGCTTTCGCTCAACCTCGTCTCGGTTTCCCCCGCGGGGTTATTGAAACAGGTTCAGGATTCCTACCGGCACGCCGCCGAGCTTGCTGGGGTGAATCTGGGGATCCAGACTGAGGCGGCTCTTCCTGAAATTAAGGCCGACCCCGACCGCCTCTTGCAGGTGTTGGGCAATCTGGTGGATAATGCCTTGCGTCATACGCCGGAGGGAGGGCGGGTGTTGTGTTCGGCCTCCCTTCAGGATGGAGAATTGATTTTCGCTGTGGCAGATAACGGCGCGGGTATCCCCGCGGCGGACCTGCCGCATCTCTTTGAGCGTTTCTACCGCGCCGATAGATCCCGCTCCCAGGGGCAGAGCGGCCTCGGACTGGCGATTGCCCGTTCGATCGTCGAGGCGCACGGGGGGCGCATCTGGGTGGAGAGCACGGAGGGCAAGGGAAGCGTGTTTCGCTTTAGCATCCCTTTGAAGCGATGAATACTTTGGAAGCACGATTGCAGCAGGCGCTTGACGCCCGTGGTGAACGGCTCACAGGCCCGCACAACGCCGCCTGGCGCGCCTTCGCTGGCTTTTATGAGGGAGAACCTCGCCTGGTAGTGGATATCTATGCCCGAACCCTGGTGCTGTTCGATTATGGCGCAACCGACGACCTCCTGCGCGCCGTAAAAAACTTTTACCTGGAGCGGATTCCCTGGCTCAACTGCGTGATTCATAAGCCGCGCCGCGCGGCGGAACCGGCGCGGCGTCGCGGGATGATCGCCTGGGGGGAGACTCCGGCGGCGGAGGTGCGCGAGTATGATGTGCGCTATGCTCTGGATTTACTGATGCAACAGGATGCCAGTTTTTACCTGGACACGCGTGAACTGCGCCGCTGGTTGTTGCAGAACGCGGCTGGCTGGCATGTGCTCAACACGTTTGCGTACACCGGCAGCCTGGGCGTGGCGGCGCTGGCAGGCGGCGCGGCCCACGTATTGCAGACCGACCGCAGCAAAACCTTCCTGGCGCTGGCGCGGCGTTCTGCCATACTCAACCGCCTCGATCTGGGGAGGATGAAATTGCGAGCGGGGGATTTCTTCAGCCAGATAGCTTACCTCAAACGCCGTGGTGTGCTCTTCGATTGTGTGATCCTCGATCCGCCGTTTTTCTCCCGCACCGACAAGGGGCGCGTGGATATGGTAAACGAGAGCGTGCGCCTGATTAACAAGGTGCGCCCGCTGGTGTGTGATGGCGGCTGGTTGATAGCCATCAACAACGCCTTGTTCGTCAGCGGCGCGGAATATCTGCGTTCGCTGGAGAAGCTGTGCGCCGACGGCTACCTCTCGCTGGATGAATTAATCCCCGTCCCCCTCGATATCACCGGCTACCCGGAGACCATCGTCAACGTGCCGCCGGCGGATCCTGCGCCGTTCAACCATCCCACAAAAATTGCCGTGTTGCGGGTGAGGCGGAAACACTGAGCCGACGGCAGACGACAGACCGCGGTGGCCGGCGGTCCCCCGTCTGCGGTCTTCCATCGGCCGCATCTTGACTCACGCACACCATTCGGTATAATGCATTCATCACATTCAACGATGTGCGCGGAGACGAGTAAGCGCTCAACCTTTCAGAGAGCTGCCGGGTGGTGCGAGGCAGCAGGGCCGGCGCTGAAATCCCCTCCGCCTGCGGGGTGAATCCCCTGCACATCGCTTCCGCAGGGACAGTAGTCGTAAGGAAGCCGGGTTCGCCCGTTAGCGCGAAGTAGAGTCCACGCGCCCTCGGCGAGGGTGTGCGGAGAAAGCAGGTGGCACCACGAGCGCCCCCCTCGTCCTGCACGGCGAGGGGGGCGTTTATCATTTACACACGATGCCGGAGGTGCAACCATGTTGGATATTAACCTGATTCGTGAAAACCCGGAGCTGGTGCGGGAGGCGCTGCGCAAACGCCAGAGCGACCCTGCGCCAGTGGATCGGGTGCTGGAGCTGGATCAGCGCCGCCGCGCTCTGATCCAGGAGACCGAGACGCTCAAAGCGGAGCGCAATCGCGTTTCCAAAGAAATTGGCCGGATGAAAGACCCCGCCGAACGGCAGGCGAAGATCGAATCTATGCGCGCTGTGGGCGATCAGATCAGCGCCCTGGATGATCAATTGCGAGCTGTGAATGCCGAGCTCCACGCGGTGATGGCTACGCTGCCCAATATCCCTGACGAGAAGACCCCTTACGGCGTGGACGAGAGCGATAACGTGGTGCTCGAAACCGTGGGTGAGTTGCCGCACTTCGACTTTGAGCCGAAACCTCATTGGGAACTCGGCCCCGCGCTGGGCATCCTGGATTTTGAGCGCGGCGTCAAGATCACCGGTTCGCGCTTTTATGTGCTCAGCGGGGCGGGGGCGCGTTTGCAACGGGCTTTGATCGCTTTTATGCTCGACCTGCACATCAAGCAGGGATACATCGAGAAATACACCCCCTTCATGGTAAAAACTGAGACCGTCTTCGGCGCGGGGCAGCTGCCCAAGTTTGCCGATAACCTCTATAAGGATCATGAAGAAGACCTGTATTTTGTGCCCACCGCCGAGGTTCCGCTCACCGGCCTGCACATGGATGAGATCATCCCTGAGGAGGAGCTTCCGTTGCACTACACGGCGTATACCCCGTGCTTCCGCCGCGAGAAAATGAGCGCCGGGCGGGATGTGCGCGGCATCAAGCGCGGCCACCAGTTCGACAAAGTGGAGATGTACATGTTCGTCAAACCAGAAGATTCGCCCGCAGCTTTTGAGAAGATGTACGCCGACGCCGTGGAGACCGCCGCGCTGCTGGGGTTGCCGTACCGCACCCATCAGCTTTGCACCGGCGATCTGGGGTTCGGCGCGGCGATTACCTATGACCTGGAGGTGTGGGCCGCAGGTTGCCAGGAATGGCTGGAGGTCTCATCGGTGTCGAACGTAACGGATTTTCAGGCGCGTCGCGCCAATATCCGCTACCGTCCTGCGGAGGGCGGCAAACCCCGCTATGTACATACGCTGAACGGGTCGGGGTTGGGCTTGCCGCGTGTGATGATCGCCATTTTGGAGAATTACCAGCAGGCTGATGGTTCGGTTGTCGTCCCCGAGGTGCTGCGCCCCTGGATGGGCGGGATCGAAGTGATCAAGTGACCAGGCGCTCAGGTGATCTGAAACCGGGAGGCTGGTTGCCTGCTGCTGGAAGGAGAACGCATGCCTGATTGGATTGCATCTATCGTCCATTTTTTCATCATACTCACCCTGGTTGTGGGGCAATTGGGGTTGGTGATCCCTATCTTCCCCGGCAACGTGGTGATGTGGCTGGCGGCGCTGGTCTATGGCCTGGTTTTCGGTTTTGGGACTTTGGGCGGTGTGTTGTTTGGGGTGATTACCGTATTAATGGTGATTGCCGTCTCCGCGGATAACTTGCTGATGGGCGCGAAAGCCCGGGAACAGGGCGCGGCTTGGCGATCTATCCTGGCCGCACTGGCGGCTGCGGTGGTGTTCACCCTGATTTTTCCCCCGATTGGTGGGCTGGTTGCCGCGCCGCTGGTGCTTTATTTGCTGGAGCTCCGACGCCTGGGGGATTCCGCCGAGGCGTGGAAGATCGTCAAAGCCCTGCTGACCGGACTGGGGCTTTCCTTTGTCGTGCGGTTTGGCATTGGCCTGGTAATGTTTGTGTTGTGGGGGATCTGGGCCTACGCCGGGTAGCGGGCAATGGCGGGGTCATTCGGGTTGAAAGAATACCATGCCAATGCCCATATTTTCAAACCCCTGTTCTACCCAGTGTTGTACCATCGTGGAGCCCTGCTCCCAGGCGGAGAACAGGGCGGGGACGGCGCGCGTGTCGCCGATCAGTGCTAGGGCGCGGGCTGCTTCGATCTGTGCGCCGGGCGGGCCGTTCTCCAGGGTTTCCATCAGGTCGCTGACGGCGGGGCCGCCGATGGATACCAGCGCGTCCCCGGCCAGGCGGGCGAGCAACTTGTCTTCCGATTCCAGCAGCGCGACCAGTTCGGGCACCACGTCGAAATTGGGATGCTGGCGCAGCGCCAGCGCCGCGCATTGGCGTATCTCGGGTTCCGGATCTCGCAGGGCCTGTGCCAACCGGGGGGCCACGCTGACCTGCTGGATGGCCGCCAGCGTGCGTACTGCCCACCAGCGATGATCGGGGTCATCTGATTGAAGAAGTTCATCCAGCGCGGGCAGGGCTGCTTCCCCCACCGCGCCCAGCGCCTGAGCGGCGGCCTCGGCGAGGTCGTCGTCGCCGGAGGTCAGTTGGGTCAGCAGGTCTTGGATGTCCATAGCTCCCTGGTGTGGCGCTTGTGAAAAACGCGCGGGTGTGGTTTATTTCTCCGGCGGGGGAATAGGCAGGTCTTCTTTGCTGGTCTCCACCCATTTATCGCCCTCGTCGATCAACATCACGGGGATGTCATCCCGGACGGGGTATTTGCGCCCGCAATCCTGGCAGATGAACCAGCTCTCTTTGTAGAATTCCAGTTCGCCGCCGGTCTCTCGCACGCAGGCCGGGCAGCGTAAGATTTCAATCAGTTCTTTGCTGACCATTTTCTTTCTCCTCGAATTCTTTCAAGTGTCCTTGGCATCTATCCCTACATTGCTTAGATGTCTTCAAAACGGATGTTGATGTTGGTGGTGCCGTTGCCGAGGTCAATTCCCTGAATGACAAGCGTTTTTCCATTCTCCGAGCCATCAAAAACCAGGCTGAAGCTGTTTTCGGTGATTGAGGTCAGTGAGGCGCGTTCTGTCAGGCCCATTTGTTCAAAGGCTTGACGGTAAAAGCTGATGGCCTCTTCCAGCGTGAGACTGGTGCCAAAGTTGATTTCTTCACCGCCGCCGCTGAAGTTTTGCACGTCAGCAGGCAGGGGGAAATTTGTGTCGTAGCCCGCGGCGGAGGCATTCGGATCTTCGGAAGGTGCTGGTGCAGCTTCTTCCGCGGCGTTGGGTGACGGTGCGGAGTCTGCCGCGGTTGATGGATCGACAGCGGACTCTGTTGTGGAAGCAGCTTCGGATGAGCCACAGGCGGTGGCAGCGAATAACAGGGTGGCGAACAATAAGCCTAAAATCCAGGCGCGTTTCATCTTTTCTCCTATAAGTGTTTGTGGTGTTGTGGTCGAAGTTATTGTACCGCAAAAACCAGGGCAGGGTGGTTTGCCAAGGGTGGATGCAGTACTGCAGTCGATGACAGCGCTGGATGGTTTACTGGAAGGTGATCTTTTCCACGCGTATGTTGTCTTCGCCGACCAGGGCATGCAGCTCGTTGAGCAGGTCGGGTTCCAGGTGCGTGGTGAAGTTAGGGAAGTCGAGCAGGTAGCCGCGCCCGTTTTCGAAGATGTGGAAGGTGAAGCGGTCATTCCCGGGGCGGCTGATCAGGATGCCGAACAGTCGTCGCAGGAGCAAGTTGTTCCGCACAGCGTCCCCCTCCGAGCGTAGCGTGAGGGTGATCATGTGGACATCGCTTTTGTCTGTGGGTGGAAGCGGCGGGACAAAGCGCTTTTCCACCTCGGCCAGCTTTTTGTTCGCAAGCGGGGGCGGCGTCTGTGGTTCGCTGGTTGTTGCGTTGTGCAGGACGCTTTCCGCCACCGGTGAAGCTGGGGGCGAGGGGTTCTCGGA
>WFTY01000073.1 GCA_015485245.1 Anaerolineales bacterium
GGTTCCCTGATCGCCTGAGTAGGATACTGCGTGAAAGCGCCCAATGTCATTGCTTGGATCGTGGCTTTGGGCGTTTTTGTTGGTGGCTGCTCCTCGCCCCGGGCGCCTACGGATCGTCTCCAGCGAGGTGAACCTTTTCCCGATATTGTCCTGGAGTCATTTGAAGGGGAGCGACTGCCTATCAGCCATTATCAGGGCAGGTTTGTTGTTCTCAATCTCTGGGCTACCTGGTGCGAACCGTGCCGACGCGAGATGCCGGCGTTGCAGGCGCTGGCCGATCGATTGCCTGCCGACAAGTTCGCGGTCATTGGTGTTTCGGTCGATGACGACCATCATGTCGCCTATGAGTATCTGCTTGAACGGGGGATCACCTTCGCCCGCTTTTTTGATGAAGGCGGCGCCGTCGCCCGTTCCCGCCTGGGTATCTCGCTCTATCCCTACACCTTGTTGATCGCTCCCGATGGCCGCTTCGTCCAGCGCGTGCCCGGTGCCCGGGAATGGAACCAGGATAAGGTTGTGGCGTTGCTGGAGCGGGCTTATTGTGGGGACTACAGCGGCTTGGTCGGAGATCCACCATAGGGATGGCGGGACAGCTCTTGCCGGAGAGTGTTAACATTAGCCGCTTATCAAATAAAACTCATCAGTACCGCAAATGATGAAATTGAAAACGATGTTGAATCCGGGATGGGTTGTCGCCCTGGGTCTGGCCGTTTCGGCCTTTGCCGGTTCCGCGCAAGCGGCGGACCCGCGCGCCGGGGCGAAGTTTTACAACATGCACTGCGCCTCCTGTCACGGCACACGGGGCAAGCCCCGGATGCCGGGGGTGCCTGACTTCAGTCGGGGTGAAGCCCTGTTCCGGGCAGATACCGATCTACTTCGATCCATTGAATCCGGCCAGGGGGTGATGCCCGCTTTTCGCGGTCTGCTCTCCACCTATGAGATGCTGGATGTCATTGCTTACTTAAGAACCTTACGTTGATGCGAAAATCATGGTTGTTGCTGGCTGCCGCGATGGTGGCCGGATGTTCTGATTCAGACGAGGTTTCCTTACCCCAGGATTCCCAAAGCTCGGCGCCGCCACCAGTCGAACAGAAGAGCGTGGCCAAAGCGGCCAAGGACCCCTGGCAGGTGGTGGAATCATTCGAGGTGGGCCGGGATGTCTATGTTCGCTCGCTGGCGCTGGAGCCCAAGACCAATAGTTTGTGGGTGGGTACCTCGGTGGGCGTTCACGAGGTCGATCTCGCCAACCAGGGGCTGCGCAATACCTACACCCGCGCCGAGGGGCTGGCCAATGAATATGTTTTCGCCATCTTTGTCGATAGCCACGGCAACAAGTGGTTCGGCACCAATGGCGGTGGCGCTTCGCGTCTGAACAACGGCCAGTGGCAGACCTACTTTCCCATGCACGGTCTGGCCGACTATTGGGTCTACAGTTTTGGCGAGCAATCCAATGGCGACGTCTGGATCGGCACCTGGGATGGCGCCAATCGGTGGAACGCCCAAACCGGCGAACTCACTACCTACGTCCAGGAGCTGATCAATGAGTGGGTCTATGGCATTGATGTGGATGCCAAGGATCGCGTCTGGTTCGGTACGGAAGGCGGCGTCTCCATGTTCGATGGCCGCAGCTGGCGCTCCTGGACCCACAATGACGGCCTTGGCGCTCCCAACGATGAAAATCTTCCCATCAGCTTCAATACCGGCCTCGGTACCCGCAGCCGTCACGATCTCAGCGTGCTCGCCGAAGGCGAGCCGACCTACAACCCCAACTATGTCTTCTCCATCCATGTCGATCGCAATGGCGATGTCTGGGCCGGCACCTGGGGTGGTGGCGTGGCGCGTTACGATGGTCGCCGCTGGCGCAACTACAACATGAAGGCGGGGCTGGCGGGCAATATCGTCTACAGCATTGCCGAAGGCTCGGATGGCACGATGTGGTTCGGTACCGATCATGGCGTCAGCCGTTTCGACGGCAAGGAATGGCACAGCTACGGTCGCCAGCAGGGCCTGTTAAGCGAACATGTCTATGCCCTGGCGGTCGTTCCGGGTGATGAAGTGTGGGCTGGCACCCGCGGCGCTGTATCGCGCCTGGCACGCGACAACAAGCGTCACGAGCAAGCAGAAGAGAAGCAACAAGCAGCAGGTAAGCGCAGTGAAATTCAATAGTACATGGGTCGCGATTCTTATGTTGGTTGGCGCCGGCTCCATCATCGCCGCCTATCAATTGGGGCAGCAGGGCGCCAAAGATGTGAGTGAGATTGAGGCGAAATCAGCGCCGCCGCAAACGCCCGAACCACCCAAAGAGGCGGTGCCTTCATCCTCTCCCCATGCCA
>WFTY01000074.1 GCA_015485245.1 Anaerolineales bacterium
CAGCAACGGGATGACGGCGCGCGTCTCTTCGGGCGTGACGTACAACTCGGTGTGGTCGGTGCCCAGGTGCTCCGCCACCGCTTTGGCGTGGTGCGCCTCGTTGAAGCCCTGCTCGTGGAAGCCGATGGAGAAGGTGCGCACCGGAATGTCGCTTTGCGTCTGCATCAACGCCACCACGGTGGACGAATCCACCCCGCCGGAGAGAAACGCCCCCAGGGGGACATCGGCGATCATTCGCTGGCGGATGGACTGGCGCAGCAAGGCATCCAGCGCCTCGACAGCCTCCCATTCATCGCCCTCGAAGGGATTCTGCACCCCTTGTTCGGCGACCTGGCGGGCATCCCAGTATTTGACAGTGTTCTCCTCCCGCGGGGAATCGCCCGCCCGCAGCGTTAGATAAGCACCGGGGGGCAGTTTGCACACGCCCTCGTAGATGCTGCGCGGCGCGGGGATGCAGTTGTGCCGCAGGTAGAGCGTCAGCGCCTGGCGGTCAATCGCGGCGCAAAAGGCGGGGTGCCGGCGCAGCGTCTTGAGTTCCGAGCCGAAGAGCAACGTGCGCCCGAACCAGCCGTAATAGAGCGGCTTGATGCCCAGACGGTCGCGTATCAGCGTGAGCGTCTTCTCCTGGCGGTCCCACAGCGCGATGGCGAACATGCCGTTGAAACGGCGCACGGCAGCATCCAGCCCCCAGGCTTCGATGGCCGCCAGCATGACTTCGGTATCGGACGTGCCGCGGAATGCCACGCCGCGCGCTTCCAGCTCGGCGCGCATCTCGAGGAAGTTGTACACCTCGCCGTTGTAAACCATCACATAGCGCCCGGCGTGCGAGAGCATCGGTTGATGGCCGGCGGGGGTGAGGTCGAGGATCGCCAGGCGGCGGAAGCCGAGGGCGATGCCCTGCTGCTCGTCACACCACTCGCCGCGGTCATCCGGGCCGCGGTGAGCGATGGCGAGCGCCATACGGCGGGCGATCGCTTCCAGTTCAGCCGCGGGTGTGTGCGCGGCGGTGTTCCAAAAGCCGGTGATTCCACACATGGGGAGTCCTTTGGTTCATTGGTTCATTGGTTCATCGGTTGCGTGGGTTGCAGCCGTTGCCACAGGGCGCCCACGCCCAGCGCAGCGAGGAAACTAATCAGCGGGACAATATAAGCGAAAAAGCGGCCATCCACCGAAGGTACTGCCAGCGCAAAGAAGGCAACATGCACGCCTATCAACGCAATGACCAGCTGAACCGATTTGCGCTTTCGATACGCCACAGCGCCGATCAGTGCGAAGAGATAAAGATGATAGTAAAAGAAAGCGATCATCAGATTATGGCGCAACGAGTACACCGCCCGGACATGCCCGAAATACACCAACACCCGCCGCCCCAGGAGGGACGCGCAGGCCAGGGGATAAGTATAACAGTACTGGGCCACTCCGCTGACCCCCGCCAGGTTATCTCGTGACAGAGGCGGCATGGAAACCCGCCACTCCACCACTTCCCAAACCACTTCACCATTTGAAATCAGGGTCAAGGGGTCAATGCTCGCCATGCGCGTGCGGGTGGGAAAATAGTACACCAGAAAGATCAACACCCCCAAAGCCAGCAGAAGAAAGATGCGCCGGGGGAGTGTCGTCCCCTCCGGCAAGGAGGACATCAAAAACCAGGCAAACACGGGTAAAAGGATCACCCCACCGGGACGCAACAACGCTGCGAACACTGCTAAAACGCCCGCCAGGATGGCAAGACGACGTCCTCTCTGCAAATACGCTACAACAGCCAGCATGGCTGCAAGCGTGAGTGCAGAGATGTATACCCCATCGGTCAGAATGTAGAAATTCCAGTTGAGCACATCCCAGTTGACGCCGTAAAGCACGGCTGCCAACAGGCCGATCTCTTCATCGACGAGGGAACGCCCCGCGGCATACAAAGCCAACAACACCAGTACGCTGAGGCCAATCTGCAACTCCACCATCCCCACTTCGCCCAGGCCCAGGGCGCGCGCCGCGGCGAAGAAGGCGATGTACCCCACGTAAGCCGGCTGCTCGGCGCGCAGCGGTTCCCCCTTCAGCAGGACCTCGGAACCGGAAAGGTAGCGCGAGGTATCGCCGCCATACTGCACGCCAACGCGGGCAAAGAGCAAGTATTGTTGTGCGGCGGCGAATACCACCACAAACAGCAAAAAAAAGAGACGATAAGGCGAGGTCGTGAGTGATCTCCTGAGCATATTCTTTCCTGGCTCTACTGCAAAAAACATTACACCACCCGCTCTGTTTCCCTCACACGGGGGCACAGGGAACACAGGGCATTTTGTGTAAAACGCCGTGTTCTCTGCGCTCCTGTGAGAGTATAGAGCACGCTTGCGCCACTCAAGCAGGATTTGGCCATCAACCAGGCGATGCATCTTGAATTCATCTCTGCGTTCTCCGCGCTCTCCGCGGTGAATTCGTTCGCCTCATTCCTGCCACGAGGCGAACTCGCGGTAAAGCGACCCATACGCCGCCACCATGCGCTCCAGGCTGAAGTCGGCGAGGGCGCGCTGGCGGGCGCGCTCACCGAGGGCACGGCGTTCAGCCGCGGACAGGGCGATCATCCGCTGCCAGGCAGCCGCCAGAACGTCGGCGTCGCCGGGCGGGACGACGATGCCTTCCTCGCCGAGGATGCGCGCCGAATCGCCGGCATCGGTGGCGACGCAGGGCAGGCCGCAGGCCATCGCTTCGGCCAGCGTGTTGGGGAAGCCCTCGCTGAGCGAGGCGGAGGTCGCCAGGTCGAGCGCCGCCAAGACGCCCGCCACATCCCGCCGCGGGCCGAGCAGGCGCAGCCAGGGGCGCAGCTCCATCGACTCGATCATCGCCGTCAGTTCGGCGTTCTCCCAGGTCATCCCCGGCCCGCAAAGCACGAAAACGCTCTTCGGA
>WFTY01000075.1 GCA_015485245.1 Anaerolineales bacterium
CATCGGCCATGTGCATCGAGCCGCCTTTGCCTTTGGAGCAGCCGGTTGCTTTGCCCAGCAGCTCGGCCAGCACGCTCTCGGGCGATATGCCCGCGTTGAGCGCCACACCGTGATCGCGGTAGGCTGTGATGATGCGATCCTGCGGCTGACGGGCGGCGACCAGCCCGGTGCTGACCGCCTCCTGCCCGATATACAGATGCAAAAATCCGCCGATCTTTCCGGCCTGATACAGCTCCGCGGCGCGCTCTTCCACGCGGCGGATCATCACCATCTGCCGATAGAGATCCAGACGTTCGTTTTTATCCATATTGTTCCTCCGGTTTCACACACAACAACACCGGGCATAGCCCGGCGTTGCAAGACAATCAGCGCACATAGGATTTTCCGCCGAGAATTATACCAAAGTTTGTCTGAAAAATGATGGTTGTTTGCGTGTGGTAAAATTTCCCGACCTCACCAGCAATGGGTCAACGTTTACCGCATGAACATCATCACAAAAAATCCGCGCGATGGGGACCTGTCAGGCTTCTCCTGGCGAGTACGTCTGGCGCGCGGGTACTCTAATCTCTTCAGCCCTCCCAGCCTGTATGCCGTCTACGCTTTTGTTCTGGCGCTTCAGAGCATGCCGTTTTGGCGGGGGGTGCTCCATGCAGCTTTGTTCGGGGTCTTTGCTTCTCTGCTGCCGGTGTTGTTCATCGTATATCTGTTGCGACGAGGCAAGGTGCGCGATCTGCACATCAGCAGCACCCGCGAGCGGCAGACGCCCTATCTGGTGGGGATCGCCGGGGCGGCGGTAGCCCTGGGCCTCCTGCGGGCGCTGGAAAGCCCGCCCCTATTGCTGGGGTTTGCCCTCAGTGACTTGCTGGCGCTGAGCGCGCTGGCGGTTTTCAATCGCTTCTGGCTGGTGAGCGCCCATATGACCGGCGTGACCTTGATTGTGACGTTCACTGGTTTTGTCTTCGGACAAATTTCGGCGTTGTGGTTGTCCCCCTTGATCGTGATTACGTTTGCGGTTCGTTTGTATCTGCGGCGACACAATCCGGCGGAGATGATTGGCGGGGCGTTGCTTGGAAGCGGGATCGCCTTTGGACTGGCCTCTTTAGGAATCATCTGAGCGAGCTATTATGCCTGCATCTTTACCGGATATCTTTTTCGTCGTTCTGGATACGCATCGCCTTGACCGCCTGGGCTGTTATGGCTATGGGCGCGGCACCTCGCCGAATCTGGATGATTTCGCTCGCCGGGCAACGCTGTACGAGAACGCGATTGCCCCGGCGCAGTGGACGATTCCGAGCCACGCCTCGATGTTTAGCGGTGAACTTCCTGCCGCACATCAGACCATTCAGGCCAGCGATGCACTTCGCCCGGTTTTCCCTACACTGGCCGAGCTGCTGGGCAGGCGGGGGTATCAGTCGGTTGGGTTTTGCAACAACCCGCTCGTCGGTGTGCTGGATAATGGCCTGAAGCGGGGTTTTGACCGTTTTCACAACTACGGCGGCCCCTTGCCCAATCCTCCGTCCTCCAATGGACATTCGTTGTTCACCTCTTTGTACCGGGGGTATCGCAGTCTGTTGGAGCGCGTTGCTCATCCCATCCAGCAGACCATTGCGGCCTCTGCCGATGTCTTTCAATCCATTTTACACCCCCGCCTGGTTGCTCTGTGGACGCGCTACGCCAATTTCAAGGGAAACACCGCGGCTTCCATCGCCGATGTAGCGCGCTACTGGCGTTCTTTGCCGCGACATCAACGCCCCCCGCAGTTTGTGTTCCTCAACCTGATGGAAACGCACCTCCCATATATGCCGCCGGCGGAGTTTCAACGCCGTTATGCTCCAATCGTGAAGGATGAGCCTGCCGCGCGCGAATTCATGCGCATCTATAATACCCAGGCGCTGCGCTGGCTTCTGCCCCTGGCCGAGCCGTATAGTGAGGTAGAAGCGCAAACGCTCAGTCAGATGTACGATGCCGAAGTGGCTTATCAAGATCATTTGCTTGCCCCCTTGCTGGCATGGTTGGATGCGCCGGAGCAGCGCGAAAACACGCTGGTGGTGATTGTTGCTGATCACGGCGAGATGCTTGGCGAACACCGCTATATGGGGCATGGGCTGAGTGTGTTTGAAGAGCTGGTGCACGTCCCTCTGATGGTGCGATACCCTGGTCAGGTAGAGGGGGAACGGCGTAAGGAAGCGGTTTCCACTCGCCAGTTGTTTCATACGCTGTTGGAGGGTGCCGGTATTACTCAGGTCGCCCGCGAGGAGACGTCGCCGGTTGAGACTGCGCCCTTGTCCCTGAGGAGCAGGATCACCTTTGACGCGCAGCATCCCGCGCCGGTGGTCAGCGAGGCGTACCCTCCAGCGAATGTGATTCAAATTCTTCGGCGGCGCGATCCGGCCCTCCTGCGGGCTTTTCAATGTGAAGCCGTGCAGCGGGCAGTATACGCGTTGCCGTACAAGCTTACCCACATTGAAGGCGTGGGAGAGCGGTTGTACGATCTGGTAGACGATCCTCATGAGGACGTTCCGCTGGCGAATCATGAGGATGTTGTGCAAAAGTTGAAGGCGGTATTACAATCTCACCTGGCGATGGCAGCCGCCCGGCGCCCGACGCAGGCGCGATCCGCGACCGGGAACCTGCACGATCCTCAGGTGATGGATCGTCTGCGTGGCCTGGGTTATATGGAATGACGACCACAAGGAGCAAGCCATGATTGACCCGATTATCTTTTCGTTTAGTGTTGGTAGTTTGCAACTGACTTTTCGTTGGTATGGACTGATTATTGCGATCGGGGTGATGGTCGGCGGCTGGCTGGCCGATCGCGAAATCGTGCGGCGCGGCGGCAAGTCCGATTGGGTGTGGGACGCGCTTCTCTGGGTGCTGCCTGCTGCGGTGATCGGCGCGCGCGCCTGGTATGTGATTAACGACATTCTGGGCGGCGGCCGCACATACCTGGACAACCCGGCTCGCATCTTGCGGATCACCGAGGGAGGGTTGCACATTTTCGGCGCGGTGCTATTGGGGTTGGGCGCGGCGTATTACTACGCCCGTCGCAATAAAATTGATTTGCTGTTAATGCTCGATTCCGTGGCTCCGGCGTTGTTGATCGGACAGGCAATTGGGCGGCTGGGAAATTTCATCAATCAAGAATTGTACGGGCCGCCCACCGACTTGCCCTGGGGTGTGCCCATCAGCGCCGCGCATCGGATGCCTCCTTGGGATAATCTGACGCTTTTCCCGGAAGAGACGACGCGATTTCACCCCACGTTTTTCTACGAAATGATCTGGAATACGCTGGCTGCCGGGTTGATCCTGTGGCTGACGCGCAGATACGAAGAGAAATTCAAGCCTGGGATGGCGTTTGCGCTATGGTTGCTGTTGGCGGGCGTGGGTAGCTGTCTCTTATACACATCTGAC
>WFTY01000076.1 GCA_015485245.1 Anaerolineales bacterium
AGCCTGTAGCCGGAGCGGGGAAATCGGACTGGTTTGGTATAATTTATGGATAGTTCAGGGCCTGGATGGTGATCCCTGAGTCACAGAGAGCATGGAGAGAATGAGTTTTGAGGGTTCACGCGCTCCCCTGGTGATGGCCTGGGTGGCGAATTTGATGTTCGCGCCGCGGATTGAGTCGGCGGCCCAGGGGGCGGGTTTCCGTATCCAGTTGATTGAGCGTGCCGCCGATTTGGTCCCCGCGAGTTCGTCGCGCCCGCGCAGCCTGTTCATGGAGCGCGTCACCCGCTGGGGCCCGGCGCTGCTCATCGTGGACCTGGAGAACGCCCAAATCCCCTGGGAGACATGGCTGGCGTGGCTGCGCCTCGAACCCTCCACGCGCCGCATTCCGGTGATCGCTTTCGGTTCGCACAAGGATGTTGCCCTGTTGACGAGGGCGCGCGCCGCGGGTGCGGATGCGGTGCTGGCGCGCTCGCGTTTCTTCTCCACCTTGCCGGAGTTGATCGTCCGTCACGCCCGCGTTGTGGATGTAGCCGCGCTTTCTGCGGCCTGCGCTCAACCGCTGCATCCGCAGGCGCGCGCAGGCATTGAGCGCTTCAATGCGGGGGAATTCTTTGAAGCGCATGAATTGCTGGAAACCGCCTGGATGCAGGATCACTCCCTGGGGCGTGATCTGTACCGGGCGATGCTGCAAGTGGCGGTGGCTTATTTTCAGGTGCGGCGGGGGAATTACGCTGGGGCGATCAAAATGTTCCTGCGACTGCGCCAGTGGATCAACGCGTTGCCGGATCGCTGCCGCGGCGTGGATGTGGCTCGCCTGCGTCAAGACGCTTTTGCCATCTACGATCGGGTTTTGGAGGTGGGGCCTGAGGGGATAGAAGCCGCCAGTTGGGATTTTGCCCCTATTCATCTGGTGGAATGAACGATAATGCCCCTGAGCAGGCTTCCCGGCGGCACCCGGAAGGTCCTCCTTAGTGCTGCTTCCTCTCGGACCTGACACGGTTCGAAGGTTTCCGCCGCGCCGGACCCGCCCAGGGGCGACTGAAGGTTACCGCGGTCGAGGGGGATTGTCAACGATTTCTCGGTTGCAGCAGCACGCCGACCAGAATCACGATCAGAATGATGATGGCCCCGCTGATGATGCCTGGAAAGTGAGCCTGCGGCGCGGCATCCGCGGCTGAAACAATCGGCAGTGGTGTTGCCGTTGCCGCCATCGGTGCCGCCGATCCTGCTCTGCCATTGAAGTACATCAGGGCGAGGAACAGCCCAGCCAGGAGGGGTGTGGCGCGTTGGAGGATGGGTTTTAAGTTCACTTTCACGCTCCTCGGGGGATACGGCCTGGGTTGTATTAAACCACAAACCGTCCGGTATGAGTGTGGTAAGATGGGGCGAGTATTTCCCCAAATGACTTTGATTACACCGATGGAAGGGAGAAGTCTGCCATGATTCAGTTTCACGCCCGCCTGGCAAACACCGTCGCGCTTTACATGTTGCTGGTGTCCTTGTGGGGCTTTTGGCGTTTCTTTCGTAAACAGGGGTTGGATAGTTCGTATTGGGGAGGGCTGGCGATCGCCGCGATTTTACCGTTGGTGCAGGGAATTGTGGGGGTGATTTTGTTGATTATGGGGCTGCTTCCCGCGCGCGGCGTGATGCACATCCTGTATGGCGTGGTCTCAGTAATTACAATCCCCGGGGTTTATTTCTACACCCATGGGGAGGAAGACCGTCCCGCTTTGTTGCTGTACGCCACGGCGACGTTGTTCCTCGCGGGCATCGCTCTGCGGGCCATGGCCACAGGTGGCGCAGGGTAGAAAGAGTCTGGAGGACTTCCGATGACAAAAATCGCAATTGTTACCGATACGGATTGCAGCCTGCCCCTGACGTTGACCGACCAGCTCGGCGTGCGCCAGGTGCCGATTAACATTCACTTCGGCGAGGAACTCTTTCGCACCGAACTGGACATCAATGACGTCGCCCTCTTTGCCCGCATTGATCGTGACGGCGTGCTGCCGACCACCTCGGCTCCTTCGCCGGGACAGTTTGCTGAGGCCTATCAGGCTGCTTTTGATGAGGGCGCGGATGAGATCATTTGTTTTACCGTCAGCGCAGAAGTCAGCGCCACGTATGGCGCGGCGCGCAACGCCTGTGACCTGGTGGCGGGGAAACCCATCACCGTGGTGGATTCGCGCAGCCTGAGTCTGGGGCAGGGCTTCATCGTCTTGCAGGCCGCGGAGATGGCGCTCGCAGGGCGCAGCCGCGAGCAGATCCTCGCCGCCACCGAGAACCTTAAGGCGCGCTCACACTTCTTCGGCGCGTTGGCGACGCTGAAATACCTGGCGATGAGCGGGCGTGTCGGACACCTCGCCGCGGGCATGGCTAACTTGTTGAACATCAAGCCTATCCTGACCATTCAGGATGGGAAGCTGGAGATGCTCGAAAAAGTGCGTACCCGCAAGAAAGCCTGGGGCCGGATGCTGGAGCTTGTCGCCGAGGCCCTCGGAGGGCGGGAGATCGAACGCCTGGGCATCGTC
>WFTY01000077.1 GCA_015485245.1 Anaerolineales bacterium
ATCTGCCGCTGGCTTTCGGGGCTGCTATCGCTGATCGGCGCTCCAGGCTGTACGGTGAACCCCTCCACGCTCAAGGTGTCCGTCGTTTTGGTGTAATCCACCACCACCGAGACTTCATCGCCGGCCCGCGGCGCGCCGACCTCCATGACGTAATACTGTAACCCATCGCTGCCAGTGGTCAGGTTGCCCAGCGCCGGTTCCACGCTCAGGTTGGTCGCGCCCAGCGGCTGCTGAATCTGAATCACCATAGCATCAATATCGTAGTCGCTCACCCAACTGAATTCATAATGACGGTCAGCCGTGCTGCGATCCAGGCCCGGATCGTAGTATTCCAGCTGAATCTCCGGTGAAGTGGCTGTCACAATTATCATCTCCCATTGGTCCTGCACATCGCGCGTATACATGGCGTTGAGCAACGCTCCGTCGGGTTGGCGCACAGCGACGGCATTCGGCTCGCCCACCCCGGCAGGGATGCGAAAGGCCACTTCGGTCGGCAGGCTGACTTCGGGCGGCAACTGCGCCTTCATGATGACCAGCATTTCCGGACGATCGTATTCCGGCCACAAATCCACCTGCAACGTCACAAAGCGGATAGGCGTCTGGGCCTGCACTCCAAACGGCAGCAGGAGCGCAAGGAACAAAACGAGATACCAAAAGCGCTTCTTCATAGTTTCCTCACTTACAGTATAGAACTCACACGCTCGCGGTGTGAAAGGCTCAACCAAGTAACAACACCCGGCATCCGTTGCTTCCAGAGCTACAGATGCCGGGTGTATTGTACATCATTTGGGGGAACTTACCCAATAGCGGCGCGCAAACGAAGAGCAAGTTCCCCAAATTCGGGTGTATATTGTAACGCCTGTTGACGCGGCCGGGGAAGCGAAATCGGGGTATCCAGGCAAATGCGCCCCGGCCTGGGGCTGAGGACGATCACTCGATCGGAGAGGTATACCGCTTCCGGGATGGCGTGCGTCACCATGATAACCGTCTTTCGCCGCAAACGCCAGATGCGCAGCAACTCCGCTTCCATCTGTTCGCGCGTCAGGGCGTCCAGCGCGCCGAAGGGTTCATCGAGTAGCAACACTTCCGGGTCGTGGGCCAGGGCGCGGGCGATCGCCACTCGCTGCGCCATCCCACCGGAGAGGTCGCGCGGCAGCCAATCTTCAAATCCATGCAGCCCCACCAGATCAATCAGCTCATCAACCCGCGCGGCGATCTCCTCCGCCGGCAGGCCCTGAAGCTCAAGCGGCAGGGCGATGTTGGCAAAAACGCTGCGCCAGGGCATCAGATTGGCGTTCTGGAACACAAAGCCAATTTCGCGGCGCGGGCGGATCAACGGCTGGCCGCGGAATGTCACCGCGCCTTTTGTGGGAGACAGCAAGCCCCCCAGGATACGCAGCAAGGTGCTCTTGCCACATCCCGAGGGGCCCAAAACGCTGACAAACTGGCGCGGCTGCACAGCGAAAGAAACATCTTCCAGCGCGTGCAACACGCCGTTCGCGTCGGTAAACGAAACGCTCAGGCGATCAACAGAAAGAACAGCGCTATTCGCCAATGAACTCATTCGTATAAGCAGCTTCCAGATCCAACGGCTCAGGGATCAATTCCATCGCAAGCAATACATCCTGCATATTCTCCCAGGCGGCCGGGTCTGTGTATCCCAGAGGGTCCTGTTGATAGAGAGCGATCGAAGTTTTCAACACTTCCATCTGAACATGTACATCGGCCTCTTCTAACCCCTCCACGTACTTTTTGCTGATCTCATAGGCGTCTTCGGGGTGAGCAATGGTAAAGCGGATTCCGCTCAGGGTGGCCTGCACCATGCGCCGCACCAGATCGGGGTTTTCGCGAAGCATCGTCTCGTTCGTCAACAAGCCGTTAGCTACCAGCTTGACGTAATCGGCAACCGGAAAAACGGTGACGTTGTACCCCTGCGCCTGCAACTGGATCGGCTCGTTGGCGATATACCCCACGACGACTTCCTCTTGATCGGTGGCCAGCGCCTCAACCTGATTGAAGCCAATCGCATCCAGGGTGATATCGCTTTCCTCCAAACCCGCCACGGAGAGCAAGGCCCGCAGACCAATGTAGTTGGCGCCAAACAGACCCGGCAGGCCCACGCGCTTGCCAGCCAGGTCTTGCAGCGAGGTCATCCCTAGCTCTTCTTTGGCAATCACACCCACAGGATAATTCCCATACCAGGCCATGGCATAGACCACCGGCAGGCCCTGCGCGCGCGCCATCAACACCTGCTCGCCCGAAACGATGGCGAAGGGCAGTTCGTTCGCTGCCACCAACGCCACGCCATCCGTCTCAAAGCTGTAATCGAACTCAATTTCGATGCCGGCTTTCTCGTAGAAACCCTGATCCACAGCGACGTAATACGGCGCATACTGCACATTGGGGATATACCCCATGGGCAAACGAATATGCACCAGCTCATCCGGTGCGGGGGCGGTTTCGGTCTGAGGCGGCGCGGCGCACCCCGCCACCAGGAAAACCAGAACAGCAACGAATAAAATCAAGCGACGTGAAATCATACAGTGTACTCCTTTGAGGTTTTGAAGAATTTTCCAGCCACGACGAAGACGCGCTTCGTGCGAGGCTTATGGATCTGGGCGTTGTTGCCAGGCAAGCAGGCGCGCTTCTAACGCGACCACAATGCCATAAAGCGCCAACGCCAGCCCAATCAACACAAAAACGGAAACGAAAACCAGGGCCGTATCGTACAACCCGCGCCCCAGATTGATGAGGAAGCCAAGGCCGCGATCGGCACCGACGAACTCGCCCACTACTGCGCCAATGACGGCCAGCGTCGCCCCCACACGCAGACCGCCAAAGAACACCGGCAAGGCAGCCGGGATCTCCAGCAAGCGCAACGTTTGCCAGCGCGTCGCCTGCAGGGAACGCATCAGGGCGCGCAGCTCCTCGGGCACGGCGCGCATCCCCACGACAGTGTTCACCAACACGGGAAAGAACACAATCAACGCGGCGATCAACACCTTAGAGAGCATCCCCGGCCCCAGCCAGATCACCAGCAGGGGGGCCACAGCCACCATCGGAACCGCCTGACTGGCGACGATATATGGCGAGAGCAACCGCTCCACCGTGGGCGATTTGGCCAGCAGATACCCCAGCAAAGTCGCCGAAAACAGGCCCAGAGCCAGGCCCAAAAGCACCTCGGTCACTGTGGTGCCCAGATGGCGCGCCAGGCTGCCATCCTGCACAATCAGCCAAAAGCGCCGCGCCACGCTGATCGGCGCAGGCAGAATAAAGCTGGGCAGATCCACCAGCCAGATCACCGTCTGCCAGCCCAACAACAGCGTTGCCAGGGAAATCAACAACAACCAGGTTCGTCGCGTGCGCATCTACGCTCCTCAACAAAAAAGCCCCGACGCGAATCGGGGCATAGCAAATAACCCAGGCACAACCTGAGAATCTGCAACAAAAACCCCGAAACCGTAGTTTCGGGGCATGCAACAGCTATCCGGCCCACTGCGGGCCCGACCTGTCAACCTTCTTCCATCCGGACTATACCGTCGGCCCCGGAGTTTCACCGGATCCTGCGCTTCGATAAACTCAGCGCTCGCGGGCTTTACCGCCGGTCGGGAATCGCACCCTGCCCCGAAGGTTTTCTATTCAGCTATGGCAAGCATTATACACGCCGTCTATATCGGCGTCAATTGGACGAATGTCACTGTGCGCAATTCATATCCGCCGGATCGGGAGGGCTGGCTTCGGCCCACCGACGGTCGAACTCCGCCAGGTATTCGGCGGCGATCGCCGGGTTGGTGATAATCACCACGTTCTCATCGTTACTCTCGTTCGCCGAGTTGGAGAAATTCAGCGAACCGGTGACCACAATACGTTCATCAATCACGATGACCTTGTGATGGAACGTCCGTGAGTTGCCATCCTGACGCACAGCGAGGTTGGCACAATACATGCGCGGCAGCTCACTGTACTTCGTCTCACTGCCGCGGGTTTCAAAAATGCCTTTTACATCTACTCCGTTTTGGGCGCGCTCCATCATCGCCGCGCCAAGGTCGTCATGCGTAAAAGAAAACGCCATAAAGCGAATGCTCTGCTGCGCGCCGGTGATAAAAGGCAGCAAGCGGCTGACCACATCATCCTCCGGCGCAAACAAGACCTGTACCGGCGTGCCATTTATGGTGACAAACTGTTCCCCAACCGTAGAGGGCGAACGCGGACCAAACGCCCCGCCCCACAACTCTTCGAACTCCCGCTCAAAAATCTCGGCCAGCCGGGTGGAGCGCATCACAATCACATTGTTGTTGTTGCGAAAGATGCCGTTTTGGGTAATGTTGGTAGAACCCGTCCATACCACCTGCCCATCAAAAATCCAGATTTTGTTGTGCATCAGGGCCCCGCGCTGATCGTCTCGCACCTCAATGCCGGCATCTTCCAACATGGCGAACTGACCACGACCATCTTCTTCATCAGCTTCAATGCCATGTTCGTCGTCCGTCACCCAGCGGACATCCACACCTCGTTGGTAGGCCGCAATCAACGCATCGGCCACAGGAGTGAGGTTGAATTCAAAAACGGCGATGTGAATCGAGGTTTGCGCGTTGTTGATCTGGTCAATCAGTTTCTCTTCAATCAAGCCGCTCGCATTCGCCGGATCGGTGAAATAAACTTCCCACCAATCCGACTCCACTGCCAGGGGAGGCGGCGCCACCTGCACCACAGTGGGAGTTGGTGTGGGCGGAGCGAACAAACCCAACGGGTCAACCCCGTAGACCACATACAGCGCTGCCAAGACAATAAACAGAAGGATGGTGACGATCTGGTTTTTACGAGAGGGGGGCGATTTTTCACTCATAAGGTCTCCTCGGTTAAGGCATGCTCAATCAGTTTTTGCAACTCCAGGATAAAACCAACGGGATTCGAGGCCAAGACGCCACGGCGCTCCAGAAACTGTGCGCTTTGCTCCTGCGTGGGCGGGATATAAGCCCCGCCATACGCTATCTGCGCCTGCGAAACCACCTTCGCCAGCATTTCACTGTGCTGCGCTTCACCGAGGATATCCTGCCGCGCCACCCATTTGTTCACCGCTCTCATCAACCGGCGCGTGGCGCGCAAAGGCGCGTAGAGTGCGTCTTCCGCCGCCAGGTCATCCATCCCCAATGTCTGACGCACAGCCCGCCGGGCTATGTTCAGCCCCCAGTCCAACAGCGCTTGCGCGGCGGCGTCATCCAGGTCAGCGGTCAGTTGTTCATTTTCCAACAACCCCTCCGCCACGCGCGCGAGACGTTCGTTAAAATTGTCCATTTGACCCGACAACAACCTCCTTGGAAAAACAGTGACCTAACTATACCAGAAATATTCCCCATTCCACCCGCTTTCGGATACAATACAGGGGCCAATCTTTGGATGTAGCCGCGGCTTTCCCGCCGCCAATCCCCACATCCGAACAGGAAAGACGAGATAAAGACCATGAAGAAATGGAAACAGCTTTGGATTCTGATGGCTCTGGGCGCGTTGACGCTCAGCGCCTGCGTGATCAACGCGGATCAAACAGAAACCCCCTCTCCCGAGGAAATCCTCACCCAGGTCGTCGAGACGGTGCACGCCTCGCTCTCTCAAACCCCCGGGG
>WFTY01000078.1 GCA_015485245.1 Anaerolineales bacterium
GTCAACGGGCTGACCCATTTCTTCGCCGCCATCGCCGCCCTGATCGGCGCGATCGTTTTGCTCGCCATCGGCTGGGGGGAGACCGGCAAGGTGATCTCGTTGATTGTCTACGGCTTCAGCCTGGTGGCGATGTTTGCCGCCAGCGCGGCCTATCACATGGTGGACGCCCGCCCGGAGGCCCTGACGACGCTGCGCAAGCTCGATCACACGGCTATTTACCTCTTGATTGCCGGCACCTACACCCCGTTGTGCTGGAACGCCTTCACCGGTTTCTGGAAGTGGGGGCTGCTGGGCATCATCTGGGGGTTGGCGTTGATTGGCATTCTCGTCAAGATGTTTTTCATCCGTGCGCCGCGCTGGATCACCGCGGGGGTGTACGTGGTGATGGGCTGGCTGGCCGTCCTCGGGATCGGCGAAATCCTGGACGTTTTGCCGCCGGGGGCGATTGCCTGGCTGCTGATTGGGGGCGCGATTTACACTTTTGGGGCAGTGGTGTATATCACCAAAAAGCCAGATTTCATCCCTGGAAAGTTCGGTTTTCACGAGGTCTGGCATATTTTCGTCATCCTGGGTGCGCTGGCGCATTATGTGCTCATCGCTGTTTATATCGCGCCCGTTTAAGGGTGGCTGGTTGGACGATTTTGAGACGGCGGGATCGCGGGTACAATAAAACCTATCCGAGAATTGTGCCGTCGGTTGGGTTTATCGAAACCCGGGCTGGTTTTGAGAGCCTTAACCGACGCTTTTCTGAATTTGCGCTAAGGCCTCTATGCTGGATGAGCAGCTTGTTTTCCTCAAACTCGGTGGTTCACTGATTACCGATAAGCACACCCCTCGCGCCGTGCGCCGGGGGGCGTTGGCGCGCCTGGCAGCGGAGATCGCCGCGGTGCGTCGAGCGCGGCCGGCGATGAAACTGGTGTTGGGGCACGGTTCGGGGTCGTTTGGGCACGTGCCAGCGAAGAAATACCGCACCCGGCAGGGTGTGGATACGCCGGATGGCTGGCGCGGTTTCGCCGAGGTCTGGCGGGAGGCCGCGGCGCTTAATCGCCTGGTGATGGATGCGCTGGCGGAAGCCGGGATCCCCGCATTGGCGTTCCCCCCCTCGGCGGCGGTGATGGCGCGCCGGGGACAGGTGCTCGCCTGGGATCTGCGGCCGCTGCGCGCCGCGTTGGCGGCGGGTTTATTGCCGGTGGTTTATGGTGATGTGGTCTTTGATGAAATTCTGGGCGGGACGATTCTCTCCACGGAGGATATCTTCGCCTACCTGGCGGGCGAACTATCCCCGCGGCGGATTCTGCTCGCCGGGCGTGACCCCGGGGTGTGGCGCGATTACCCGGCCTGTACCGACCTGATTGCCGAAATCACCCCGCAAACCTGGCCGAATCTGCTTGCTGCGGTGCGCGGCTCGGCGGCGACGGACGTGACCGGCGGCATGGCGGGCAAGGTGGCGGCCATGCTGAAGCTGGTGGAAAACCTTGCTGGATTGGAAGTGTGGATTTTCGGCGGTGAGGTGCCGGGGAACGTGGCGCGCGCTTTGCAGGGTGATCCTGAGGGAACGTGTCTGCGCGCGGGAAGAGATGCTGCTATAATTTGACCCATCCCACGGACGGCGGAAGATTTACCGGCGGCCCGGAAATTCATCTGAACGACAGGAAACCTGATGACCATCCTTTCTCAAGAACATGAAGCGCTGCTGCGCGAGGAACGCCGCTTGCTCAGCGATTTGCGCTCCACCCTGATGCAGTTTGGCCTGAAACCGGAGGACGCCGCCGCGCTGGAAGAATCCATCCTGCAACTGGATGATTTTTTTCTGCTGGTGGTGGTCGGCGAGTTCAACGCGGGGAAGAGTTCATTCATCAATGCTTTGCTGGGACAGGGGGTTCTCAAGGAAGGCGTCACCCCTACCACCACGGAAGTCAATATTCTGCGCTACGGTGAGGTTTCCCGGCAGGTGATGGACGATCATGTGCATGTCCTCACCGCGCCGGTGGCGTTCCTGCGCGAAATCAGCATGGTGGATACGCCGGGGACGAACGCGGTGATCCGTGAGCACGAGGAGATCACCGCGCGCTTTGTGCCCCGCGCCGATCTGGTGTTGTTCATCACCTCGGCGGATCGCCCCTTCACCGAGAGCGAGCGCGCTTTTTTGGAGCGCATCCGCGATTGGGGGAAGAAAGTCATCGTGATTATCAACAAGGTGGATATCCTCGAATCCCCTGAAGACCTGGCGCAGATTCGCGATTTCGTCGCCGAGAAGGCGCAAACACTTTTGGGAATCCGACCGCAGATTTTCCCCGTCAGCGCGCGCCTGGCGTTGCGCGCCAAACACGGGGAGCCGCAGCTTTGGGAAGCAAGCCGCTTTGGCGCCCTGGAGACCTACATCCACGACACGCTGGACGAGCGCAGCCGTTTGCAGTTGAAGTTTCTCAATCCTCTGGGGGTAGGCCGCCGCCTGACCTCGCGCTACCTGGATGAAATTGAAGCCCGCCTGGCGCTGCTGCAAACCGATGTGGATACGCTGGCCGATGTGGAGCGCCAGCTCGAGGTCTACCGCCAGGATATGCGCCGCGATTTCGAGTTTCGCATGGCGGATATCAGCAACATTTTGTACGAGATGGAGCAGCGCGGGGTGGTTTATTTTGATGACCTGATGCGCCTGGCGCGGGTGATGGATCTGCTCAACAAGGAGCGCATTCAAACGGAGTTTCAGGAGAAAGTTGTGGCCGATACCCCTCAGGCGGTGGAGAAAAAAGTTGGTCAACTGATCGACTGGCTGGTGGACGCCGACCTGCGGCAGTGGCAGGCTGTGACGGAGCACGTGGCTGAACGCCGTCGGCAGTACGAGGAGCGCATCGTCGGTGGTAAGCAAAGCAGCGCCTTTCATTATGATCGCGAACGGCTGATTGAGGGGATTGGCCGTCAGGCGGAACGCGTGGTGAAGACCTATGACCGGGAGCTGGAGGCGCAAAAGATCGCTGAAGGCGCCCAGGCGGCGGTGGCCGCCGCGGCCGCGCTGGAAGTCGGCGCGGTGGGGCTGGGGGCGCTGGTCACCGCGTTGGCGACCACACTGGCGATGGACGTCACCGGTGTTCTGCTCGCCAGTCTGGTCGCCGCGCTGGGGCTGTTCGTCATCCCGGCGCGCCGCCGCAAGGTCAAGCGTGAGTTGCATGAAAAAGTGAGCGCCATGCGCGCTCAACTGCTGCGCGCCCTGCGGACGCATTTTGAGCAAGAGATTGAACGCAGCTTGCAGCACATCAACGAGACGATCGCGCCTTACACGCGTTTTGTGCGCGCCGAACGCGAGCAGAATACCAGCGCCCGGGAACGACTTCAGGAAATTGACCGCGCCCTGGGACGGCTGGAAGGGCAGATTCGCGAGTTGTGATCGCTTGGGTGTTTCGCCGGCGCGTTGACAGTTCGCCTGGCCTGCATTAGACTTTTCTCCCTCCTGTCGCGGAATAGAGTGAGTGTATGTATATCACACGACAACAACTGGAAAAATTTGAAGATCAAATGCTTTCCCCTTACGGGATGCGCAGCAAAGATACCAAGGGCCGCGCTTACCCGGAGAAGGAGCCGCTTTACCGCACCGTCTTTCAGCGCGATCGCGACCGCATTCTACACACCACCGCCTTTCGCCGCCTGGAATATAAGACTCAGGTGTTCATCAACTCGGAAGGTGATTATTACCGCACGCGCCTGACCCACACCCTGGAAGTGGCGCAGATTGGGCGCACGATCGCCCGCGCCCTGGGCGCCAACGAGGATCTGATCGAGGCGATCTGCCTGGCGCACGATCTGGGGCATTCGCCTTTTGGCCACTCGGGCGAGGAAGTGCTCAACCGGCTGATGCAGGATTACGGCGGGTTTGACCACAACCGCCAGTCGTTGCGCATCGTCACCGAGCTGGAGAGGCGCTACCCGGATTTCCCCGGCCTCAACCTGACCTGGGAGACGCGCGAGGGGATGGTCAAACACGAAACCGAGTATGATATATCCGACGCGGCGGATTACAACCCGGATTTGCGCGGCCACCTCGAGGCGCAGATCGCCAATATCGCCGATGAACTGGCCTACACCGCCCATGACCTCGACGATGGCTTGCGATCGGGGATGATTACGCCCTCCATGCTCGAGGGGATCGCCCTGTGGGAGATCATGGTGGAGAGTGTGGGAGTCCGCCCTGCGCCGTTGGATGAACTCACCCGCCACCGTTTGATCCGCAAACTGATCGGGATAGAGGTCACCGATATGGTCAACACCACCGGGCAGCGCCTGCGCGAAAGCGGAGCGCAGTCGGTGGAAGATATTCAGAAACTGGATTACAACGTGGCGACTTTCAGCGAGGATATGCGCCGCCGCAACCGCGAGTTGAAAGACTTCCTGTATGCCAATCTGTATCGTCACCCCCGCGTGTTGCGCATGCAGGCCAAGGCTGAACGAGTGATCTCAGAGCTGTTTGACGCTTATCAAAAGGAGCCTGCGATCCTGCCGCACCATATCCAGCAGCAGATTGACCGCTTTGGGTTAGAGCGCACAATCTGCGATTACATCGCCGGGATGACCGACCGATTTGCCATTGAAGAATACAGCCGCCTGTTTGACCCTCAAGTGCGGCCGTAGCTGGGGTACTTCGAAGTGAGAAGAAGGAATGATGATGGATAAGATTTATCTGACCCCTGAGGGAGAGCAAGAACTGCGTGAGGAACTGGAACGCCTCAAAGGCCCGCAGCGCGAGGAGATTGCCCGTCGTTTGAAAGCGGCTATCGAGATGGGTGATCTCTCTGAGAACGCGGAATACATTGCTACCAAGGAGGAGCAGGGCTTTCTTGAGGGCCGCATCCAGGAGATTGAATACATCCTGCGCAACGCGGAGATCATTGAGAATAATGGCAACCGCGACCGCGTGGAGCTGGGCGTGACCGTCACCATTCAGGAAGAAGGCTATCCTGAGGAAGTCTATTATCTGGTCGGACGACAGGAAGCCGACCCTGCCCAGGGACGGATTTCCAATGAATCGCCCATCGGTCAGGCCCTGATGGGCAGGCGGGTGGGTGATGTTGTGGACGTGGAGACCCCCGCGGGCGTGGTCAAGTTGAAAATCCTGAAGATTGAGTAAATTGCGGGTATTGAAAAGCCCCCGGTGATGCTGGGGGCTTTTTTTGTTTCTTGAAGCGCTGAGCGCTATTTCTGCCAGACGGCCAGTTCCAGCGTCAGCCGTTCGAAGAAGCTGTTCGGCGGCGCTTTGCCATCGGTGCCGTAGGCCATGTCCACCACGCGGGCGACCAGGCGCAGGGTAGCGGTTTCCAGGTACATCTCCGCGCCGGCCTCGGCCAGGAAGGGTTCGCCCTTGGTGGTCAGGCGCTCGCGCAGGGCGGCGTCCTGATAGGCGTGGCTGCTCATCAATACTTTGGTGACGGTTTGGATGTCGTTTTTGTCGAAGAGCCAGATTTCAAAGGCGGCGACTTTCTTGGGTTCGCCGACGCCGATGGGTTCGGAGATGCCGACGCCGCACTCGCCGAGGAACTCGCCGCTGGGCGAATCGATACTGAAGGAGTCGTCGAACAGATCGTCGCCGAGCATGTAGGTGGTCATAAACTGCGACATGGGGGGAAGTTCGCCGCGAGCGGAGAAATCGGTTGGCTCGGCCATGCGGGTGATTTCCTGCGCCTGCGCTGCCGGGGAGAGCACTTTGGGTAGCGAGCGGCTGCGGAAGAGGAAGAAATACGCGGCCACCGCCACCGCCAGCAGCGCGACCACGCCGCACAAAGCCAGGATGATTGTGCCGGAAGCCAGGCCGGATTTGGCTTCCTCCGTCGCTGCTGGAGCTTCGCCGGGGAGGGGGATTTCGCCCGTTTCCCCTGTGCCGCCGGGGAGAGCTTCTCCGCCCGAGGGCGGGGCGCCCGCCGCAGCCGCCGCGCCAACTGCCTGACGGAAATTGTTCACGGCTTCAGGGTATGGGCCGGGGGATTGCTCCACGATCGCCAGCAATTCTTCGGCGTCTGGCCCGAGGCCCTGCCAGCGCATTTGTGCTTTTTGCTGATCGGGGTACAGCGAATAGGAGTCGATCGCCATGCGCAGGTAATCTTCCTTCCAACCCTGCTGCAAATCGGCGGGGGCTGCGTCCGTCCATTCCACTGGCCAGATTCCCCATCCAATGACGAACCAGCCAATCACCAGTCCCACAATCAACCCTGCCAGGGCGGCGATTTTCGGGGATTGTAGTTGGGCGCGCAATACTTCCATAGTGTCTCTCCCTTAGCGGCTCTTGGTTGCTCGATGACACGATTGTATTGTAGACGAGAGTGTCAAAAGATGCAATCCCCCGCAGCGTTGTCGCAGGGGAGAAAGCGGGGGATTGCGTGGTGTGGTACGCGAAACGATGCAAGCCTTATGCCAGCTCGCCTTCGGGTTCGTCTTCTTCGGGGGTAATCTCGCGACGCAGGAATTGTTCGCCGCACTTCAGGCAAGTGGCCTGGGTTTTGTTGTCCGCCACCAGCAGACCGCCACACTTGGGGCAGGGGGTGGGCAGCGGCAGCTTCCAGGAGGAAAACTCGCATGAGGGGTAATTGGCGCAGCCGTAGAACACGCGTCCTTTGCGGGTTTTGCGAATGACCAGGTCGCCGCCATCCTCGGGACATTTGACGCCGATCTTTTCCAGCCAGGGTTCAGTGTGACGGCAGGCTGGGAAGTTGCTGCATCCGATGAACTTGCCGTGTCGTCCCCAGCGGATCACCAGCTCGTGCCCGCAATCGGGGCATTTGCGCCCCAGCAATTCTGGCCCGGTCTTTACTTCCGGCATTTTTTCGTTGGCCTCCTCCACCATGCGGGAGAAAGGCTTGTAGAAATCGCGCACCACCTCTTCCCAGGTCATCTCGCCGGAGGCAACTTTATCCAGCTCGGCTTCCATATTGGCGGTGAAGCTGACATCCACGATATCGGGGAAGTGTTCCACCAGCAGATCGTTGACTAGGATGCCGGTTTCGGTGGGGATCAGGCGGCGGTTTTCGCGGCGGATGTAGCCGCGGTTTTGCAGCGTGGAGAGCGTGGGCGCGTAGGTGGAAGGGCGGCCGATGCCGTTCTCTTCCAGCGCGCTGACCAGCGAGGCGTCGGAGTAGCGCGGCGGCGGCTGGGTGAAGTGCTGTTCCGGGATCAGGCGGAGCAGCTTGAGGAGTTGATCTATGTTCAGGTTGGTGGGGACGCGGGTTTCCTCCTGGCTGTCTTTTTTCTTGCTTTCCTGGTACACCACCAGGAAGCCGGGGAAGCGCAGCGTGGAGCCGGAAGCGCGCAGCAGGTAGGTGTGCCGCGCTTCGCTGCTGGTGATCTCCACCGAGATGGTGTCGAACACAGCGGGCGTCATCTGCGAGGCGAGGAAGCGCTGCCAGATGAGCTGGTAGAGGCGGTATTGGTCGCGCGTCAGGTGCTCTTTGAGCGACTTGGGGGTGCGTAACACGCTGGTGGGGCGGATGGCTTCGTGCGCCTCTTGCGCCCCGCGCGCTTTGGTGCGGTATTTGGGCGGGGTTTCCGGCAGGTAATCGGCGCCGTATTTGCCGCCGATGTATTCGCGCGCCTCTTGCTGCGCCACCGCGGAGACGTTGGTAGAATCGGTGCGCATATACGTGATCAGGCCGGTCTGCCCGCCGTTGCCCACATCCACTCCCTCGTAGAGCTGTTGAGCGATGCGCATGGTGCGGCGGGCGGTGAAGTTCAACCGCCGCGAGGCTTCCTGCTGCATGGTGCTGGTGGTGAACGGCGCGGAAGGTTTGCGTTTGCGCGTCCCTTTTTTGACTTTGCTGACGGCGTAGCGCGCCGTTTCCATATCCTCCAGCAGCGGTTTGACATCTGCTTCGGAGGCCAGGGTGGGTTCTTCGCCGTCTACGCGCACCAGTTTGGCGATGAAGCGGTCTTCCTCCCCGTCGGGGGAGAATTCAGCGGCTATTGTCCAGTATTCCTGCGGCACAAAGGATTCGATCTCGCGCTCGCGCTCCACAATCAACCGCAGCGCGACCGATTGCACCCGCCCCGCCGAAAGGCGGCTGCGCACCTTACGCCACAGGATCGGGCTGATGCTGTAGCCCACCAGCCGGTCGAGGATGCGCCGCCCTTGCTGTGCGTTGACCAGGTTCATGTCCAATTCGCGCGGGTGGGCGAAGGCTTCTTCGATCGCCGGACGGGTGATCTCGTGGAAGACCACGCGGCGAGCGCGCTCTGGTTCGATCTCCGCCGATTCCAGCAGGTGCCAGGCAATCGCCTCGCCTTCGCGGTCGAGGTCGGTAGCCAGGTAGACTTCTTCGGCTTTGGCGGCCAGCTCTTTGATTTTCTTGACCACCGGGCGTTTTTCATTGGGCACGCGGTACTTTGGTTTGAAGTTGTTTTCCACGTCCACCGAGAGCTGTGAGCGCAGCAGGTCGCGCACGTGCCCCACCGAGGCTTCCACGCGATAGCCTTTGCCCAGGTAACGCCCCACCGTTTTTGCCTTGGCGGGCGATTCGACGATCACCAGCTTTCCGGAGCGCTTGACCGTTTTCTTTTTGCGCGGGCGTCTGGTCACCTCGGGAGGGGTCAATCCTTCATGGGCCGGGGTGCGTCCCATGCGGTACAGGCCAGTGCCACACACCGGGCATTCGCCGCGGGTGGCCGGCGTCCCCGCGGCAGTGAACACCGCCTGCGGGTTTTTGATTTCACGTTTTTGTTTGCACTTTACACAATAAGCTTCCATGGGATTTCTCCACCGCTACAGCACCGAGCGGTTATCTTCCTTTAATTGCTGTACCACCTGACGCACTTTCTGGGCGTCATCTTTCTTGCAAACCAGTAACACATCCTCCGTGTCCACCACCACCAGGTCGTCCACACCGATGGTCACGATCAGCCGGCCGTCGCCTTGTTGATAGATCAGCGTGCGCTGTGTGTCCAGCGGCAGGTGATCGGCGTGGATGATGATGTTGCCCTGCGCGTCGGCGGGGAGGACATCAAAGAGTGCTTCCCAACTGCCGACGTCGTTCCAGCCCAACCCTTCCGCGGGGATGACGACTACATCCGAAGCATGTTCCATCACCCCGTAGTCAATCGTCTGCGGCTGGATGCGCGGCCAGACCTGTTGGACGACGGCCTCCCTTTGGGGAGAAGGCCACGCCGCGGCGATCTCCTGGAGTTGGGCGTGCAGGGCGGGCATCTGGTGTTCAAGCTCTCCCAGGATGCGCGCCACTCGCCAGACAAACATGCCTGAGTTCCAGGCGTAATCGCCGCTGGCGAGCATCTGACGAGCCTGCACTTCGGGAGGCTTTTCCACGAACCGCTTCACGCGATAGACTGCCAGCGAGTGGCAGGTATCCACCTTGTCGCCCTGCTGGATGTAGCCGAAACCGGTGGCCGGGTAGGAGGGCGTGATCCCCAGTGTGACGAGGTGATCTTTTTCTGCGGCCTGGCGCGCGGCGCGCAGTAACGTACGGAAGTGTTCTTCATTTTTGAAGATGTGATCGGCGGTGAGAACCGCCATCACGGCTTCGGGGTCGCGTTGCTGCAGGGCCACCGCCGCTAACCCGACCACCGAAGCGGTGCCCCGCGGCAGTGGCTCGATCAGATAGTTCTGCGCGGGGATTTGCGGGCATTGCTCCTGTAACTGGCGCGCTTGCTCGGTCACGGTGACGACGAAAATCCGCTCCGGTGGGAAAAGCCCTTTCAGGCGATCCACCGCGATCTGGAAGAGCGAACGCTCACCGACCAGCGGGATCATTTGTTTGGGGCGCGCCTGCCGCGAAAGCGGCCACAGGCGGGTGCCGCCGCCGCCAGCCATGATGACGGCGTAATAGTGTTCGGTTTCAAGGTTCATGTGCGTCAATCCTGTGTTTCGTAGCTCGCTCCGCTCTCGCCCACGGCGTAGTAACGCATGCCGCCAGCCTGTCGCACCATGCCTTTTAGTTCCATCATAGTCAAGGCAGCGGTGACGGTTTCGATGGGCAGGTCAGCGCGAGCGCGAATTTCATCTACGTGCATCGGCTCTGGGCCGAGGATTTCAAATAACCGGGCCTCAGTAGCATCGGCGGGGAGGGAGCGGCGCGCCTGGCGGTGTTCGGCAATCAGCGTCAGTTCCAGGGTTTCCAGGATGTCTTCCGCGCGCAGCAGCGGATGCGCGCCTTGCTGGATCAGGCGGTTGGGGCCGCGGCTTTGTGGGGCCAGGATGCTGCCTGGTACAGCGAACACCTCGCGCCCCTGTTCGGCGGCGAATTCCGCCGTGATCAGCGCGCCGCTGCGTTCGCCAGCTTCCACCACCACGGTTGCCAGAGTCAACCCGGCGATGATGCGGTTGCGCGGCGGGAAGTTGCGCGCCTCGGGCGGCGTCCCCATGGGGTAGTCGCTGAGCAGCGCGCCGCTTTGTCCAATCGCCTCGGCCAGTTGGCGGTGTTCGGGCGGATAGACCCGATCCACGCCGCAGCCCAGCACAGCCAGCGTGCGGCCTCCGGCCTCCAGCGCGGCGCGGTGGGCGATGCCGTCCACCCCGCGCGCCAACCCGCTGACCACGGTGACGCCGTTGCTGGCCAGAGCCTGAGCGAGCTGTTCGGTCACCTGACGGCCATACGCCGTCACCCGCCGGGTGCCCACCACGGCGACAGCCCAGTCGTCTTCGGGACAAAGTTCACCCCGCACATACAGCACGGGTGGGGCGTAGTCCACTTCTCGCAGGCGGCGAGGGTACCCTTCGTCCTCCCAGGTCAGCACCTGGATGCCGCGCGCCTGGATGGAATCCCAGATTTGATCCAGCGAGACCGCGGCGCGCAGTTCTACCAGGTTGGCGGTTAATCGTTTGCTCATCCCCGCGGCCAGTAAATCCTGGGGCGCGGCCCACCAGGCGGCTTCCAGATCGCCGTTGAACGCCTCGATCAACGTCCGTAAGCGCACGCCGCCGATCCCCTTGACCAGATTGAAACCAACCCAGTACTTGCGTAAATCAGCCAAAGCGATCCCCCCGTCGGTTGTGAAAGGAATAATCGCAGCAGCCTGCCGCTGGCTGGTCGGAAAGCGTGCAAGAGAATACCATATCGTTTTTCAAAGTGTCAAGACGCCGGTGATACAATAACCGCATGGCGGAGCAAAAGAAACGGGTTGATGTGTTGCTGGTGGAGCGCGGGCTGGCGGAGAGCCGGGCGCAGGCGCAACGGCTGGTGATGGCCGGTCAGGTGCGCGCCGACGGGCAGGTGGTGAGCAAACCTTCCACGAAAGTGAGCCTGAACGCTCACCTGACCGTCGACCGCGGGCCGCGCTTCGTCTCGCGCGGGGGGGAGAAGCTGCAGGCTGCTTTTGAGGCGTTTGACCTGAATGTGCGCGAGAAGATCTGCGCTGATGTGGGGGCCTCCACCGGCGGCTTCACCGATTGTCTGTTGCAGCATGGCGCGGCAAAGGTGTACGCTATTGATGTGGGCAAAGGCATCCTGCACTGGAAGCTGCGCAATCATCCCCAGGTGGTGGTGATGGAGGCGACCAACGCCCGCTATCTCGCATCGTTGCCGGAGCAGGTGGATTTTGTTACGATGGATGCTTCTTTCATATCCTTGAAGATTCTGCTGCCGGTGGTGCGCGGCTGGGGCGCGGCGGATGTGGTGGCGCTCGTCAAACCGCAGTTCGAGGCCGGCCGGCGCGAAGTCGCCCGCGGCAAGGGCGTGGTGCGCGACGCCGAAATCCACCGCCGCGTGCTGCTGGACGTGCTCACCTTCGCCCGGGGCGCGGGCTACACCGTCAAAGGGCTGCACCGCTCGCCGCTCCTGGGCCCGAAAGGCAACGTCGAATTCCTGGCCTGGCTGGGGATAGGTGCCGAGGGCGACGACGCTTCTCTGACGGCGTTGGTGGAGAGCGCCCTGAGGTGACCGCGAACGGTGGACGACGGACAGCAGACGACGGACGACAGACGGCAGACCACAGACCACGGACGACGGACTGCCAACTGACGAACCGATGAACCGATGAACCGATGAACCAATCAGACAAAATGTTCCCCCGCTTTGCCGCTTACGGCTTTTTGAAGAACCTGCGCTTCTTTGAGCCGTTTTTGATCCTCATCTTTCGCGCTGCGGGGTTGAGCTTTTTTCAGATTGGTTTGCTGTATTCCATTCGCGATCTGACCAACAATATAATGGAAGTCCCTACCGGTGTGCTGGCGGATGTCTTTGGCCGCCGTCGGGCAATGGTTTCCGCTTTTGCAGCCTATATCGTTTCCTTGGTCATTTTCTACGCCTTCAACCGTTTTGCGCTTTACGCTGTGGGGATGGTTTTGTTCGGTCTGGGGGAGGCTTTTCGCTCAGGGACGCACAAGGCGCTCATCCTGGAGTATCTCAGGCTCAACGGCCGTTTGCAGGAGAAGGTGTCTTATTACGGGCGCACGCGCGGCTTCTCCCAATTGGGGTCAGCGGTCAACGCCCTCCTCGCCGCCGGGCTGGTGTTCTTCACCGGCGATTATCGGTTGATGTTTCTGGTGACGATTCTGCCTTATGCTCTGGACCTGCTCAACCTGGCCACCTATCCTCGCGTGCTTGATGGGGAGCTGGCGCAGTTGGATCACGGCGTCATCTGGCGGCAGACGCGCCGCACCTTTAGCGACTTTAGCGGCATTTTTAAGCACGGAAATGCCATGCGGGCGTTGCTCAACAGCGCCGGGCTGACCGCACTGTTCAAAGCCACGAAGGACTATCTCCAACCCATTCTGGAAAGCTTTGCGTTGAGCCTGCCCGTGCTGTTGTGGTTGGAAGATGTACAGCGCAGCGGCCTGGTGGTGGGTGTGGTGTACTTTTTCATCTATCTGATGACCAGCCAGGCCTCCCGCAGCGCGGATAGCTTCAGCCGCCGTTTTCGCGATCTGGCGACAGCGATTAACATCACCTTCCTGATCGGGGCTGCATTCATCTTCCTCGCCGGGCTGGCCGCCTGGAGGGACGCGACCTTGCCCGCAATCCTGGTGTTCATTGGGTTTTATGGGTTGCAAAACCTGCGCAAGCCGATGAATGTGGCCTATATCAGCGATCAAATTCCCGCGCGCGTTATGGCTTCGGGGCTGTCGGTCGAAGCGCAGATCAGCACCATTCTGGTGGCGGTGTTCGCCCCTTTGCTGGGGCTGATGGCCGATCACTGGGGCGTTGGGCTGGCGCTGGCTTCCCTGGGTGGGCTGGCTTGTGTCCTCTTCCTCCTGGCGCGCCTCTCCCCGTCGCCCGCTTTGACGGAAGGCTGATCCTGAGGGTTGACCGCAGACTGCTGACCGTCCAACCAACCCGACCAGCTTGACCAATTCGACTGCTACACCAATACACCAACAAACCAGTGGTATACTTCCCCCCGCTTATGAAGATGGAACTGGTTCGCAACTTCAGCATCATCGCCCATATCGATCACGGCAAATCCACGCTGGCCGATCGGCTGCTTCAGGTCACCGGCACGATCTCCGAGCGCGAGATGACCGAGCAGGTGTTGGATTCCATGGAGCTGGAGCGTGAGAAAGGGGTCACCATCAAGGCTTCGGCGGTCAGGATGAGTTACCTGCACAGTGATGGACGAACGTATGAACTCAACCTGATCGATACCCCCGGCCATGTGGATTTTGGCTACGAGGTCAGCCGGGCGATGTACGCGTGTGAGGGGGCTTTGCTGGTGGTGGATGCCTCGCAGGGCGTGGAAGCGCAGACCCTCGCCAACCTCTACATGGCGCTGGAAGCCGACCTCGAAATCATCCCCGTGATCAATAAAATCGATCTCCCCTCGGCGCGCCCGGACGAGGTCGCCGCGGAGATCCGTGACCTGCTCGGCACGCCGCTGGATCAGATTTTGCGCATCTCGGCTAAATCTGGAGAGAACATCGATCGCGTGCTGACCGCCGTCGTCGAGCGCGTCCCCCCGCCTAAAGGCGATCCTGATGCGCCGCTGCGGGCTTTGATCTTCGACTCGCACTACGACGCCTACAAAGGCGTGGTGGCTTATGTGCGCGTTTTTGACGGCGGCATCGCCGCCAGCGATCAGCTGCAATTAATGGCCAGCGAGGCCCGCCTGCAACCGGTGGAGATCGGTATCTTTTCGCCGGAGATGAAGCCTACCAATCGCTTGAGCACCGGCGAGGTTGGTTATGTGGCCACCGGCTTAAAAAGCGTCGGCGATTGCCGCGTGGGGGACACCTTTACCCTGGTTGCCAACCCGGCGCAGGAGCCGCTTCCCGGCTATCGCCATCCCAAGCCGATGGTCTTTGCCGGCCTTTACCCCGTGGACGGCGAAGATTACGAAGACCTGCGCGACGCGCTGGCGAAGCTACAGCTCAACGACGCCTCGCTGGTTTACGAGCCGGAGACCTCCCAGGCGCTCAACTTTGGTTTCCGTTGCGGCTTCCTCGGCCTTTTTCACATGGAGATCATCCAGGAGCGCCTGGAGCGTGAGTATGACCTCGACATCATCACCACCGCGCCCTCGGTGGAATATGAAATTTTGATGCGTAACGGCGAGGTGATTCGCATTGATTCCCCCGCCGAGCTGCCCGACCCGGCTGAAATCGAGGAAGTCCGCGAGCCGTGGATGAAGATTCAAATCTTCACCCCCACGGATTACTACGGCGTGGTGATGGATCTGGTCACCAAGCGGCGCGGCATCTTCATCGACCAGGATTACCCCACCCCCAACCGCGTCCAGTTGAACTTCGAGATTCCCCTCTCGGAGTTGATCGTGGACTTCTTTGACGCGCTCAAGTCGCGCACCCGCGGCTACGCCTCCCTCGATTACCAGTTCGCTGAATACCGTCCGGACGACCTGGTGCGGCTGGATATCCTGGTTAACAAAGAACCGGTGGACGCGCTGGCGGCCATCGTCCATCGGGATGACGCTTACCGCAAGGGGCAGGCGCTGGTCTCCAAGCTTAAGGAGTTGATCCCCCGCCAGTTGTTCGCCGTGCCCATTCAGGCTTCCGTGGGCAGCCGCGTGATCTCGCGCGCCAACGTCAAAGCGCTGCGCAAAGACGTGCTGGCGAAATGCTACGGCGGCGATGTCACTCGCAAGCGCAAGCTGCTCGAAAAACAGAAGAAAGGCAAAAAGCGCATGAAGGCCGTGGGGAATGTAGAAATCCCGCAGGAGGCCTTCCTGGCGGTGTTGCGGCTGCGTGATGAATAACCCCAAACGCGAGACTCGTCACTCAACCTGGCGACAGGTGCTGCCGGGGTTGTTGGTCAGCCTGGCGGTGTTGGCCGGGCTGTTCCGCTTTTTCGACTGGCAGGATGTCATCCTCGCCTTGCGGCAGGGGGAATGGGCGTACTTGTTGCTGGCGTTGCCGTTTTATCTGCTTTCTTACCTGCTGCGTTCGCTCGCCTGGCGGACGATCTTGCAAGAAGCCGCACCGCTTCGTCAAGTCTTCCTGACCATGCACGTGGGGTATCTGCTCAACAACGTGCTCCCGTTTCGACTGGGCGAATTGGGGCGCGCTTATCTGCTGGGGCGTACACTGGGCTTCTGGCGGGTGTTTTCGACGATTTTGATTGAGCGCGCCTTTGATATGATTCTGGCCGCCTCGCTCCTCCTGGGGACGTTGCCCTTTATTTTTGCTGAATCCAACGCCGGGGGGACGGCTGCCGTGGTGGGGGGAGTTGTGGTGTTGGGGTTGTTTGTCTTCTACCTTTTGGCGCGCAACCGCCAATGGGCTTTGTCTACCTTTGAGCGCCTTGGCGCGCGCTGGCCGTTCATTTTGAAGGCGGGGCGCGAGCGGCTGGATGCCTTCCTGGCTGGCCTGGAAGTTTTGACCTCCCTGGGGCGCTTCCTGCGGATTCTGGGGTGGATGGCGGCGAGCTGGGGGATGGCCTTGATGGTGCAATGGATGGTGTTGCGCGCGTTTTACCCGGCTGCTGTGCCGTTGCACGCTGCTTTTGCGCTGGCGGTCTCGGCGCTGGGCGTGGCTGTGCCTTCCTCGCCGGGCTATGTGGGCGTGTTCGAGGCGGCCATCGTTGGCGCGCTGGCGGCGTTTGACATCCCCTTTGCCACCGCCTTCGCCGACGCAGTGGTGTTGCACCTGCTCTACGTCGCCGTGACCGGCGTCTTTGGCCTGTTTGGCCTGTTCACCAGCGGCGCGCGACTGGGTGATATTTTCCAGCGTCTGCGGGAGTTGCGGGAGCAGTAGATCGCCGGCGTCCTCAGGATGCTACGTTGGTTACAATAACAGAGAGCTGGTTATGAA
>WFTY01000079.1 GCA_015485245.1 Anaerolineales bacterium
CCACCGCGATACATGAAGTTTTCTACAGCATGCGTCGTGTTAATACGCGCTGTGATCCCCATGCTGGCGATGGCAATGAGAACAATAAAAGCGAAGGAAAGGAAAAGTCGTAAACGCATGAGAGGTTTGATGATCAGATGCAAGTCGCCGGCTACCCGACTACTTTGTCGCCTGGTGGTCTCACAAAGCGATATCCCACACCAAAAACAGTTTCGATGTAACGCGGTTGCTTTGGCTCTGGCTCCAGCTTGGCGCGCAAGTTCTTGATATGCGCGTCCACGGTGCGCTCATAGCCTTCAAAAGCCACCCCCTGAGTGGCCTCCAGCAATTGAGCGCGCGTAAAGGCGCGCCCGGGTTGCGCTGCCAGCGTTGCCAGCAGGTCAAACTCCGTAGGGGTAAGGGCAATGCTCTCCCCCGCGCGGGAAACCTGATGGGCATCCAGATCAATCAGCAAATTGGCGACGCGCAACTGACTTGGGCGTTCAGCGCGCTGCTGCGCACGGCGCAGCACAGCGCGCGCCTTGGCCACCACCACCCGCGGCGAATACGGCTTGGTGATGTAATCATCCGCCCCCAGCTCCAGGCCGATGAGCTGCTCAGTCTCCTCCACGCGAGCGGTAACCATGATAATGGGTGTGTCTGCCCGTCGACGGATTTCGCGCGCCACGTCCAGCCCATCCATGCCAGGCAGGTTGAGGTCCAACAGCACCAGATCAGGGCGTTCGCGCTTCCATAATTCAAAGCCGCTGTCGCCGCGGTAGGCTGTCAGTACGTCAAAGCCGGCTTTCTTTAGGTAATCACGCAGCACTTTGACCAGTTCGGGTTCGTCTTCAATAATCAACACAGTGGGCATGGGATTGTTCGGTTGGTCAGTGGATCGGTTTACCAAGTGGATTATAACGCACGCAGGTCTGCCCCATCCTAAGACCGGGCAGACCTGTGCTCAATCATCAAGAAAGTTTAGGGCCGGTTAGAACCCTGCACGGGGCCGTTGAAGCCACGACCGCTCCCTGGGCGATGACCGCCTTGTGGGCCGTTGCCATCGCAATTTCCTGAACCGGGGCCGAAGCCCTCAGCCTGCATACCTGACCAACGGCTCTGCATCCAGTTCGCCTGCTCCTGTGTAATCAGGCCGTCAGCGACAGCCTGCGTCAGGGCGGTGTTGCGGGCATCCGCCATCAGAGCAGCAAATTCATCGGAGGTCAGCCCTTGCACCTGGGCGAGGTCCCAAGCTGTCTGGCCGGCTTGATGGGCAGCATCCAGCTCTTCCACGCTGACGCCCAATGCATCGGCAATGGCAGCGTTCATCAGATCGTGCAGCGGGCCATCTGCGGCGCCGGCAAAGCCGCCGCGCGGGCCGCGTCCCTCAAAGGGAGATGTGGGGGGAATGGTCTCCTGAGCGTAGGCATTGCTCACGGCGCTAAACGTCAGGGCCAACACCCCAACAGCTACGAGTAAAACTAAAGTTTTCTTCATCGTTACAAACTCCTTTTTTCTTCATTATCGCCGGGCGGAGATCTTGCTCGTCCGGCGCTGATGTATCCAAAGGATAGCGCCTGGCTGTGAAGAAGTTGTGAAGAAGAAACGCACAATTTATGAAGATTCTGCGGTAGTATTTAACTCAGGCGGCCAACCGCGGTCAGCCGCCCATCGAGTTTCCTGATCATACAAAGAAAGCGAACCACCCATGCACCCCATCACCGTCAACCCCAACATCCTGAAAATGGAATACGCCGTACGCGGCCCGATCCCGCAACGCGCCGCCGAGATGAAGCGCCAGGGGCGGGAGATCATCCCCTGCAACATCGGCAACCCACAGGCGCTGGGCCAATCCCCGCTGACCTATTATCGCCAGGTGCTCAGCCTGGTGGAGGAACCATCCAAAATCGAGCGCGAGCGCAAACTCAAAGAAATATTCGAGGAAACCCCGGGCAGCCCGCTACGCGAGGCCGATTTCATCTCCGACTATGTGCTGGAGGTCAGCGAAAAGGTGCTCACCCTCAGCGGCACCGGCACCGGGGCCTACACCGAGAGCAAGGGGTTTGCTTTCGTACGCCAGGCGATCGCCGATTTCATCAACCGGCGCGATGGCTTCAGCGGAAAACTGCGCGCCAACCCGGAGCACATCTTCCTGACCGACGGGGCCAGTGACGCAGCCAAACGCGTCCTCAACCTGCTGATCGCCGGGCCGGAGGACGGCATCATGGTGCCCATCCCACAGTATCCGCTTTACTCCGCCTCGATCACCATGTTCGGCGGCGTGCAGGTGGATTATCACCCCGATGAAGAGCGCGGCTGGGCGCTCGACCGCGCTGAATTGGAGCGCGCCTACAGCGAGGCGGCCCGCCAGGGTGTCAACGTCAAAGGGATCGTGGTGATCAATCCCGGCAACCCCACCGGCGCGGTGCTGGGTGAAAGCAGCATCGCCGAGGTGATCGACTTCGCCGCACAGCACGACCTGGCGATCATCGCCGACGAGGTCTATCAAGACAACGTATATACTGGAAAATTTATCTCCTTTGCCAGCGTGCTGAGGGAACGCCCAGTGCCGTTGTTCAGCCTGCACAGCATTTCAAAGGGCTTCTTCGGAGAATGTGGTCATCGCGGAGGGTACATGGAGGTGCGCAATCCACCGCAGATCGCCGGAAGCGGTCTCAATTTACTGGACTTGTTGCTCAAACAGGCGTCGGTGGGATTATGCTCCAACACCGCGGGGCAGATTCTCACCTATCTGATGGTCAGTCCACCCGAGGAGGGCAGCGCCCCCTACACGCTGTTCCAAAAAGAAAAGCAGCGCATCCTGCGCGAACTCTACGAAAAGGCGCAGATGATCCGCGCCGCCTTCGACCAGATGGACGGTGTGGAGTGCTTCGGGGAGACCGGAGCGATGTACCTGTTCCCGCGGTTGAACAAACTCCCCGCGGGGACGGGCGATTTCGAGTACTGCATGGCGTTATTGGATGAAACCGGCCTGGTGACCGTCAACGGTTCCGGGTTTGGACAGAAGCCGGGGACTCACCACCTGCGCATCGCCTTCCTGCCCCCTAAAGACCTGCTCGCCGAGGTGCTGCCGCGCTGGGTAGAATTTCACAATCGTTACGTCAACGCCTGAGTTTTTTTCACACCGAGGGCACTGAAGAAGTTTTTGTGTCCTTTATGTGAATTCCCTGCCGGGCTTTATGGAGAGAAGAACTCTTCCAACAGAGCGGTGTATTCCTGGGGGATGTTGAGATACGCAAAGTGCCCGGCGTTGTGCAGGGTGTGAATCTCCGCCATCGGGTAGGTGGCCTTCAACTGCTCGCGCAAGGCCTTCTCCACCAGCGGGTCGTTATCCGACTCGATAATCATCACCGGCATCTGCGGCGCGGGGGCGTCGAACCGTTCCACCACACAGCGATAGCGCCCAATCAATTGCGCTTTGGACATACGTCCGTTGGTCTGCTCCAGCCCAAAGGCCAGCACCAGTTCCGCATCGCCCACCTGCGCCGCGGGGTAGACCTTCTCCAGCATGCTGCCGCTCATCACCTTCATGATTAACCAGGCAGGGAGATACGGCAACGCCGCGCCGAGGGTTTTGTTCTTCTCGGCGATCAAATCGTTGGGTGGGAAGGTGTTGGCAAAGACCGCTTTCTCGATGCGCTCCGGGGAAGTGGCGACGAGATACTGGGCAAAGTATCCTCCCAGCGACGAGCCAACCACATTAAAAGTCTCCACACCCTCAGTGTCCAGGATCGCCAGCACCCCGCGACGCATGGCCGCCAGCGTGTCCACCGCCGGGTAAGTCACCGAAATCACGCGATAGCGGTCGCTCAGGGCTTCCATCTGCTGCCACCAGATGTCGTAAGCGCCGGTCATGCCGTGGAGGAAGAGGATCGCCTCTTCGCCCTCGCCGAGGACGAGATAATCCCAGGTCACGCCATCCACCGTCAACTGCTGGAGAGGATATGCCTGACGGAACGCCAGCAGGGATTGGCGTGTGGCAGGTTCAACCCTGGTCGCCAATTCATCAAAACTGCGCTGCGGCGCCGGGTACAGGTAAACTGCCGCCACAATCCCGGCAAGGATTCCCAAAAAGATCAGCCAGCGTCTGGACTTCATCACGGTTTACCTCCAAAAAAAGATGCGCCCATTCTATCATGGGCGCGCCCGCCAGCATCACCGGCGCGCAAGGGGCAGCCAGAGCGCCCCGGCAGGAAAGAGCAAATCCAGTATAACGCCCAGCAGTTATAAATCTAGATGCTCGAACCGCCCGCCAGCAAGCGGATTTTCTCCCACGGCTTGTAATCGCCCTCCTCGGCCAGGATTTTACGCAGCTCGAAAATCTGATCGCGCAAGGCTGCCGCCTTCTCAAACTCCAGGTTTTCGGCGGCGGATTTCATCTCCGTTTCCAGCGCGGCGATCAGCTTGCGCATCTCATCCTGCGGCAGGGAGGTCGCCACCCCGACGTGATACTCGGCCTGTTCCTCGGCCACGACGTGCGCGGCGATTTGATCGGTGATATCGCGGATGCCCTTGATGATGCTGACCGGTTCAATGCCGTGTGCGCGGTTATAGGCAACCTGCTTGGCGCGGCGACGGTTGGTCTCGTCGATCGCCGCGCGCATGGCATCGGAGATGGCATCGGCGTACATGATAACCTTGCCCTCCACATGGCGGGCAGCGCGCCCGATGGTCTGAATCAGCGCAGTCTCCGAGCGCAAGAAACCAGCTTTGTCGGCGTCCAGGATCGCCACCAGGGAGACCTCGGGCAAATCCAGGCCCTCGCGCAACAGGTTAATGCCCACCACCACGTCGAACACGCCCAAACGCAGATCGCGCAAGATGCCCACCCGCTCCAGGGTGTCAATCTCCGAATGCAGGTAGTGGACTTTAATCCCCATCTCCATCAAATAATCGGCCAAATCTTCGGCCATGCGCTTGGTGAGGGTGGTCACCAGCACGCGCTGGCCGCGCTCGGTGCGTTTGTAGATTTCGGCGATCAAGTCGTCCACCTGTCCCTGTACGGGGCGCACTTCCACGTCGGGGTCCACCAGTCCGGTGGGGCGGATGATCTGCTCGACCACCTGTGCGGCGTGCTGCAACTCATAGGGGCCGGGTGTGGCCGAGGTGTAGATGGTAAAGCCCATACGCTCTTCGAATTCATTGAACTGCAAGGGGCGGTTATCCAGCGCCGAGGGCAGGCGGAAGCCGTATTCCACCAGCGTGGTTTTGCGGGCGCGGTCGCCGTTATACATGCCGCGAATCTGCGGCACCGTCATGTGCGATTCGTCAATGAAGAGCAGATAATCATCGGGGAAGTAGTCAATCAACGTCCAGGGCGGCGAACCGGGAGGGCGCTGGTCGAGGTGACGGGAGTAATTCTCGATACCGGAGCAATAACCCACCTCGCGCAGCATCTCAAGATCATAGCGCGTGCGCTGTTCGATGCGCTGGGCCTCGAGGTGCATCTCGTTGGCCTTAAAATAGGCGATGCGCTCCTCCAGTTCAGCTTCGATATCGGCGATGGCCTTCTGCATCTTCTCCTCTTCGGTGATGAAATGCTTGGCCGGATAGATGCTCACACTCTCCATTTGACGACGCACCTCGCCGGTGAGGTAATTCACCTCGGTGATGCGCTCGATTTCATCCCCCCAGAAGGAGATGCGGTACACCCAGCGGTCTTCATAGGCGGGGGCGACCTCCAGCGTATCGCCGCGCACACGGAACGTGCCTGGTTTTAGATCCATATCATTGCGGGTGTACTGGCTCTCGATCAGCTGCCGCAGCAAAGTGTTGCGCCGGTAGCTGCGCCCAACCGCGAGGTCAATCACCACCTTGCCATAGGCTTCCGGGCTGCCCAGGCCATAGATGCAGGAAACCGAGGCCACGATGATGACATCCCGTCGCGAGAGCAGCGCAGTGGTGGCCGCCAGGCGCAGGCGTTCGATCTCTTCGTTGATTTCGGTCTCTTTCTCGATGTAAAGATCATGCCGGGGGACGTAGGCCTCAGGCTGGTAGTAATCGTAGTAGGAGACGAAGTACTCCACCGCGTTTTCGGGGAAGAACTCCTTGAACTCGGCGTAAAGCTGGGCCACCAGGGTTTTGTTGTGCGCCATCACCAGGGTGGGTTTGTCCACCGCGGCGATGACGTTCGCCATGGAGAACGTCTTGCCCGTGCCGGTCGCGCCCAGCAACACCTGATGCTTATACCCCCTACGGATGCCTTCGATGAGCTTTTCAATAGCCTCGGGCTGGTCGCCGGTGGGTTTGAAGGGGGCGTGGAGGTTGAAGGAAGCGGGAGAGGTCATACAGGTATTGTATCGCGGTCAGGGAATGGAGAACAGTGAGCAGGCGAACAGGTGATTAAGTGATTGGGTGATAAGGGGATTGAGGAGGTATAATTTCCCGGTCACCCGATTACCCAATCACCCAGTTACCCGATTCCCTTACCCATGTCCCTCATCGAATGTGTGCCCAACTTTTCCGAAGCCCGCCGCCCTGAGGTGGTAGAGGCCATTCGCCAGTCCATCGCCGGAGTGGAGGGGATTCACGTCCTCGACCAGCATGCCGACCACGATCACAACCGCACAGTAATCACCTTCGTCGGGCCGCCCGCGGCGGTGGAGGAGGCCGCCTTCCGCGGCATCGCCAAAGCAGCTGAGCTGATTGACCTCAACCAGCACGAAGGCGAGCACCCGCGCATCGGGGCCACGGACGTGGTCCCCTTCATCCCCATCTCCGGGGCGAGTATCCAGGACTGCGTGGAAATCGCTCAACGGCTGGGGCGGCGCGTGGCGGATGAATTAGACATCCCCGTGTACCTCTACGAGGAGGCAGCCAGCAGCCCGGAACGGCGCAACCTGGCTTTTCACCGCAAAGGCGAATACGAGACGCTAAGGGAAGTCATCGCCAGCGACCCAGAGCGAGCCCCCGACTTTGGCCCCAAACGCCTCGGCCCGGCGGGGGCGACGGTGATCGGGGCGCGCGAGTTCCTGATCGCCTTCAACGTCTACCTGACCAGCGACGACGTCTCCATCGCCAAAAAGATCGCCAAAACCGTGCGCCACTCCTCGGGCGGGCTGCGCTACGTCAAGGCGCTGGGGCTGCTGGTGGAAAGCCGAGCGCAGGTCTCGATGAACCTGACAAACTTCCGCAAAACGCCCATTGCTCTGGTGGTGGAGACCATCCGCCGCGAGGCGCAACGCTACGGCGTGGCAATCCATCACAGCGAATTGGTGGGGCTGATCCCACAGGACGCGCTGGTGGACGCGGCGGTGTGGTACACGCAACTGGATCAATTTGAGCCGGAGCAGGTGCTGGAGCGGCGGCTTTATGCGGCTGGCGGCAAGCGACAAACGGCGGACGACGGACAGCGGACAACAGACCACAAACCCTTCAACCCTGCTCAGGGCAAGCCGCCGTCCGCGGTCCGCGGTCACTTTGCGAGCGATGCTGCCTTTCTCCACACTCTTGCCTCCGGCACTCCCACCCCTGGCGGCGGCTCGGCGGCGGCGTATGCCGGAGCGATGGGCGCGGCGCTGGTCGCCATGGTGGCGCGGCTGACCCTCGGCAGGAAGAAATACGCCGCGGTGGAAGCGCAGATGCAATCCGTTCTGGAGGAGGCCGAAACCCTGCGCGCCGACCTGACCGCCACCGTCGAGCGCGACGCCGCAGCCTTCGATGCCATCATGACCGCCTTCAAACGCCCCAAAGACGATCCGGAGCGGGCGGGGGCGATTCAGGACGCCACACTCCACGCCGCTGAAGTGCCGCTGGAAACCGCTCGCATGGCCGTGCGGGTGATGGAACTGGCGCTGGAGGCAGTGACGCACGGCAACAAAAACGCCATCACCGATGGGGCAACCGGCGCATCGCTGGCACAGGCAGCCCTGCAGAGCGCGGGTTACAATGTGCGCGTCAACGTTCTGGGGCTAAAAGACAAGGGCGCGGCAGAGAACATGCTGGCCGAAGTGCGCGCTCTGGAAGAGCAGGCCGCCGATGTGCAGGCTGCCATCGCACAACTGCTCGCCGGGCGGGGAGGGATGGCGTTGTGATGAGGCGACAGACGACAGACAATAGAAGGCAGTTGCCCCTCCGCAGACAGCCGACGACAGACCGGTGTCAGCGGGCGCTAACGAGTCGTCTCATTATGACAGCGATCGCCTTCACCCTTCTCGCTGTCCTCTCCGCCTGCGCGCGCGCCACTCCATTGCCTGACGAGAACGCTGGGGGTGCAACGCCTACCGCCGCTGGGATCACCTCCCCTACTCCATCCCCTGCTCCAACCAGGACACCTCCGCCGCCCACACCTTCCCCCACGCCGCTTCCTCCCACGCCCACACCCTGCCCCCCGGAGGTGTGCGATTACGCCGGCCATTTCTTGCTGCAACGACCCATCGCGCCGGAGTTCACGGATGTGATTGATCCCACCTATCCCTACGGCGGCTCGTTAGGCGGCACGCGCAAGACGCATCACGGTGTGGAGTTCGTCAATCCACAGGGCACGCCTGCTTTGGCTGCCGCTGACGGGGTGGTGGTGGTCGCCGGGACGGACTACCAGCAGCCCTACGCCGACCTACCCGGCTTCTATGGCAACCTGGTGATCGTCGAACACCAGTTGACGGTGAGCGGCGAGCCGACCACGCTTTACACGCTCTATGGACATCTTTCCGAGGTGCTTGTCGAAGTCGGCCAGGAGGTCGAAGCCGGGGACATCGTGGGCAAGGTGGGGTTCACCGGCTGGGCCACCGGTGAACATTTGCACTTCGAAGTCCGACTGGGGGAGAACAGTTTCCGCACAACGCGCAACCCGGAACTCTGGCTGCAGCCGACGACGGACAAGCAAGGACAGCCAACGGGAGTGCTGGCAGCACAGATTCTCAACGAATACGGCACTAACGCCTACGTGCCCAACATCACCGTCGAGCAGCTGTCCCCGTCAGGCGGTGATGAACCGCTGGCAACGTATTACCGTGAAAGTTATGCCGACTGGACAGTCAATGGAGATGACATGCTGCAGGAAAATTTCGTCATCGGCGATCTGCCCGCGGGTCGCTACCGCGTCAGTTTCATCGCCTACGGCTTGCAAACCTACGAGGTGGACGTGCTGCCGGGCAGGCTCACGATGATCCGCTTTGACCCCAGGAAATAGATGCTCGCGCCAATTATCAAACAGCGCATAAAAGAAAAGCTCCCTGAGAGGCGATACCTCGACCAGGGAGCTTTTGACCAAAGGATGACAAAAGGACGTCAGCAATAATTCTCAAACTCAAAGCGCAACCGCCGCACCCAAACATCCTTCCGCTTGCAGGTCTCAAGCACTTTGTCGATCACTCCGCTCTCAACGATTGCTGAGGACGTAATCAACACACCCTGAACGCCATACCGATCAATCAGGCGCTCCAAATCCTCAAAACTGCCCAGGACGTTCAAGCCGTGAATACTGCGCCCTTTTTTAAGGAGATCATCATCCACAAACCCCAAAGGGCGATAGTGCAACCTGGGGTTTTGACGACATTCTCGCAAAGCCAGCTCGCCGCCCGCGCCGGCACCATATATCAAAATGGGGATGTCCTGCTCCCCGTGCAGCGGCCGCGTCACGCGGTCCAGCAAGCGGAACGAAAAGCGCGAGGCGATCATCAAAAGATAAAGCAGCAGAAAGTAAACGAAAAACACCCCTCCTGAATGAGGCTCCAGGCCATAAATTTTCCAAACCGCGCCCAGGGACAACAACGTGCCGACGACGTTTGCACCAAGGATGCGAGAGGCATCCTCAATGCTCACAAAGCGCCAGACCCCCCGGTACACCCCCATAATGGAGAAAGCCACAAAGGTAGCTGCTACCGTCAACGGCAAGGTAGCGAGGTAACGGCTCACCTCCGCAGCATTCAGAGACGAACCCAACCGCGTGAGAAACGCTAAGTAATAGGCAAAAGCGATCAAAAAGAAATCTAGAATGACTTCCAACACCCTGCGTCGGTAAGTCAGCTCCACCATCCAGTTGGTGAGCAAATTGCGACGGCTGCGTTCGGCGGGATCAGCCTCGACCACCTTCAACTGCCCCAAATAAGCCGAGAAGATGGTGAAGCCCAAAATGACGACCGGGATCAGCACCAGACTCAACGAATAGGAAATCGCCTCCAACACAACAGCGGAGATCCCCGAGAGCAAGGCGATGCCCATAAGCACCAAAAGCGTCTGGCGCTCGCTCAACCCCAGGGCGACCAGGCGATGCGAGGTGTGATCGCGGCCTCCCTGCGCCGGGGATTGCCCCCGCAGAAGACGCGTCAACGAGACCATAGCGGTATCCAGAATAGGTAGCAAAAAGATCAACGTTGGGACGCCGATCACCGCGAACACATTGGATGCCTGAGGAGCGCGCGTCTGGGCGATGGCCAACGTCGCCAGGGTCAGACCCAGGAATAAGGAACCGCTATCCCCCATAAAGATCGAAGCCGGCGGGAAGTTGTAAATAAAAAAGCCCAACGTCCCTCCCATCAGGGCGAGCGTTAGCGTGAAGAGAGCCAGATCACCTGACCGCCAGAAAAAGTAGGCCAGGAATCCCGCCACAATCAGCGCGATACCGCTGGCCAAGCCATCCATGTTATCCAGGAGGTTCAGCGCATTGGCAATCCCCACAAGCCAGATAAAAGAAACCGCGATGTTAGCAGCCTGCCAAGGGAAAAAATAAGAGGTCGTCCCCGTAAAGATAATAACCGATGAGGCCAGGAACAACCCCAGCAGTTTTGTCTGGGGAGAGATATTATAGAAATCATCGATCAAGCCTAGCAAAAAAGTGATCGCCGCGCCGATCAGAATCCCCCAGGGGAGGCCATCAAACGAGGGGGTCAAAACCACAGCCACCGCGAAAGCGATGAAAATCGCCACGCCGCCGAGGTAAGG
>WFTY01000080.1 GCA_015485245.1 Anaerolineales bacterium
CCAGGGCTTCTTGTGCGCCGAGGATTTTTTTCTTCATCCGGCCCTGTGCATATTCCAGGGCGGTCCCCAGTTGCGCGGCAGGGATTTTGGGGATCAGTGAGTTTTTATCGGGGAAGTTCTGCATCAGGCCGGGGACGGCGGTCAGCAGGAGCAGGGTTTCGGCCTTGAGCGCGGCGGCGATTTCGGCGGCGGCGCGGTCGGCGTCCACGTTGAGGGCTTCGCCTTTCTCGCTGACGGCCAGCGGCGCGACTACGGGGACGAGACCGGCATCGAGTAAGGTTTCCAGCAGGGCGGCGTTTACCCCTTCAATTTTGCCGGTGTAGTCGTCGCGCAGAATCTTCTTTTTGCCGTTCTCGATGATGCGGATGGCCGCCTTGCGTTTCGCCCGCAGCACACCGCCGTCCAGTCCGCTCAGGCCGAAGGCGTTCACACCCAGCGATTGCAGTTGTTCCACCAGCAGCGTGTTGACCTTGCCGTTGATCGCCATGGCGAAAATCTCCAGCGTGCGGCGGTCGGTGTAGCGGCTGGTATAGCCCGATGGCGAGGTGACGAAGCGCGGTGGATAGCCTACCGCCTCGCCCAGCGCGTTGGCCTCCGCCGAGCCGCCGTGGACGAGCACCAGGCGCGCGCCCTCCGCCAGCAAGTCCGCCGCGTCGCGGCAAATGGCGGAGAAGTCCACGCCCTCCGTGCCGCCGAGTTTGACGACGATGGTGTTTGAAGTCTCAGTCATGCAGTTCATCCTCCTCGGCTGCAAATCGTTCTCTCAACCAGTGCAGCGCGTCGCCGGGCGTGCCGATGCGCAGGCCGGAGCGCCGCGCCACCTGGGGGTCATCCAGAAAGTGCCGTCGGTTGAGCGTGACCAGATAATCCACCCCCGCTTTCATGGCGGCCACCACGATGGGCACATCGGCGGCGTGGGCGATGATGATGTCCCCGTGAGCGGCGCACACCTCCGGCGTGGGAGAGCGCACGATGCGCAAACCGGTCGCACGCAGCGTCTCCCGGTACAGCGGGAGCGCGCGGGGCGCTTTGCGCGCCAGGGCGCGCTCCGTTTCGGCAATCACCTGCTCCGAGACGATGAGTCGGAAACGCCCCGCCTCGGCCAGCACCAGCAAAGCCCGCGCCGCGCCGGTGGGAGAAATCACGCCCGCCACCAGCGCGCTGCTATCGAAGAAGACCTCAATCGCGGGCATAGTGCGCTTGATAATAGCGTTCCCGCTCCTCGTCCAGCGCCGTCAGCACATCCTCCAGCGAAGCGCCATCGTCTGCCAGCGTTTGCGCCACTTTGTCACCCAGGCGCGCCACCTGCGAGACCTGCGGCACCAGCACGAATGTGCCATCGCCGGCGTCAATCAGCGTGTACACATCCCCCTCGGAGAGCGCGTAGCGGCGGCGTAACTCGGCGGGCAGCGTAATCACCCCTTTGCGGCGAATCTGTACGGTTGTGGGCATCGCGGGCCTCCTTGTGGAAGAAAAGCGGAATTTCTTCCCGATTATACCACAAGGTGACAGTCATTTTTGAAGTGACTGTCACCTGCATCTGCGCTAAATCGGGTGCAAGCCCGGAAATTCCAGCCCCAGCGTTTCCTCGAACCCCAACGCCAGGTTGAGCGCCTGCACTGCCGAGCCGGCCGCGCCTTTCATCAGGTTGTCAATCGCGCAGATGGCGACCACGTGCCCGCTCTCCGGGTCGAGGTCGAAGCCCAGGTCGGCGTAGTTGCTCCCGGCCAGGATTTTCGCCTCCGGGACGCGGTACACGCCGCGGCGCTCTTTGACCACGCGCAGGAAGGGGTTGTCCGTCGCCACACCGCGGTAGGCCTTCCACAGGTCTTTGAGCGCCACACCGGGGTTCACCCACCCGTGGACGGTCGCCACCGCGCCGCGCACCATGTCCACCGAGGTCATGGTCAGCGTCACGTCGTTCAGGCCGCTCTCCTGGATGACTTCGGCGGTGTGGCGGTGGCCGTAGGCCGCGTAGGTGCGGGCGATGTGGCTGCGCTCGGCGTGATGCGCGCCGGGGTTCGGCTCCGCCCCGCCCTCCGAGGAGCCGACCTTGATCTCGGCGATGACCGGCCTGCCGGTATCCAGCAGGTCGGCGCGGAGGAGGGGCAGCAGCGCCAGGTTGACGGCTGTCGCGTTGCAACCCACCCCGCTGATGTACCGCGCCGCTTTCAGTTCCTCGCGGTGCAGCTCGGCCAGCCCGTAGGTGAATCTGCCCAGCCAATCGGGAGCGGCGTGCGGCTGACCATACCATTTTTCATAAGCCGTCGCCTCCTTCAGGCGAAAGTCGGCGGACAAATCCACGATGATATCAGCAGCCGCGGCGTATTCGGCGATGCGCTGCTGCGCCGCGCCGTGC
>WFTY01000081.1 GCA_015485245.1 Anaerolineales bacterium
GGGAACACCATTGAACTGGCGGATTACCCGACGGCGATCGTTTCGCTCTCTCCCTCTACCACCGAGATTCTCTTCGCCATCGGCGCCGGGGATCAGGTCGTCGGGCGCGATGACCAGTCCACCTACCCCGAGGCGGCCCTCGAGGTGACCAGCGTTGGCGCCCTGTGGGGCGGACTGCCCACCGAGGCCATTCTGGCGCTGGAGCCGGATTTGATCCTGGCAGCCGAGATCATTTCCCCAGAGCAGATTCAGACCCTGCAAGACCTCGGCCTGCAGGTCTATCAGCAAGCCAACCCCAGGGATTTTGATGGGCTTTTTGAGAACCTGCGCGCCATCGCCCGCCTGACCGGCCACGTGGAGACAACCGAGACGCTGATTACTGAGCTTGAAGCCCGCGTCAGCGCCGTGCAAGAAGTTGTCGCGATAGCGAACACCACCCCCACCGTCTTCTACGAACTGGACGGCACCGATCCGGCCAACCCCTGGACGACCGGCAGCGGGACATTTATTGATTACATCATCACCCAGGCAGGCGGCGTCAACGCCGCGGCCGCGCTGGAAGGTGATTACGCCCAGATCAGCACCGAAGAGTTGATCGCGCAGAACCCCGATGTCATCCTGCTGGCCGATGCGCTCTACGGCACCACGCCGGAAAGCGTAGCCGAACGCGCCGGCTGGGAGGCCATCGCCGCGGTGCAGAACAACGCCATCTACCCAATTGACCCCAGCATCATGAGCGTGCCGGGGCCGCGGCTGGTAGACGGGCTGGAAGAGGTCGCCCGCATCCTGCACCCCGATCTGTTCAAATAACTTCGCCGGGCGGCCGGAGCGAGCAAAGTTCTCGTTCACCGGCCGCCCGCCCCTTCATGGCACAGAAACACCCCTATCTACTAAACGGTTTGCTCCTGCTGGCCGCGCTGATCCTCTCGGTGGCGCTGGGAGCGGTAACCATCCCCCCCGGCGTGATCCTCCGCCTGCTGGCCGACCAGTTACCCGGCGTGGTACTGTCGCCTACGTGGACTCGCGCTGCCGCCACCATCATCCTGTCCGTGCGGCTGCCTCATGCCGTGCTGGTCGCCCTGACGGGGGCCGCGCTGGCCAGCAGCGGCGCTGCCTACCAGGGTTTATTCCGCAACCCACTGGCCGATCCCTACCTGATCGGGGTGGCCTCAGGAGCGGGGCTGGGAGCAGTGCTGGCGATGGCGCTGCACCTTCCCGGCGGCCTGCTCGGCCTGTACGCCATTCCCGCCTCGGCCTTTATGGGAGCGTTGCTCACCGTGGCTGTGGTATATGCCCTGGCGCGCGTCAACGGCATGGTGCCATTGACCACGTTGATCCTCGCCGGTGTGGCCGTGAGCGCCTTTGCCTCGGCGGCGACCTCATTCCTGATGCTACGCTCAGAGGGACAACTCTACCGCGCGATTGCCTTTTTGCTCGGCGGTTCGCCGATGACAGGCTGGCAGCCGGTGCTGGCCGCTCTGCCTTACCTGGCCCTGGGAATGGGCGGGTTGTTGTCCTCCGGGCACATGCTTAACGTGCTGCAATTCGGGGAAGAGGAAGCACAACAATTAGGGCTGAACGTCAACCGCGCGAAAGTCTACCTGGTTCTGGTCTCCTCGCTGACCACCGCGGTGGCCGTCTCCTTCGGGGGGATCATCGGCTTCATCGGCCTGATCGTCCCCCACATCATCCGCCTGGTTTGGGGGAGCGATTATCGGCGGTTGATCCCACTTTCGCTACTCGGCGGGGGCAGCGCGTTGCTATTGGCCGATATGTTGGCGCGCATCTTGCTGGCGCCGACTTCCCTGCCCGTAGGGATCGTCACCGCCATCGCCGGGGCGCCCTTCTTCCTGTGGATTCTGCGGCGCGCCAAGCACGAGGTCTTCTGGTAATCATGCTGGAAATCACCAACCTGACAGTAGCCTACGGGCGGCGGATCGTGCTGCACAGCGTCTCGTTAAGCGTTGCTGAGGGAGAGATCCTCGCTCTGATCGGGCCGAACGGCTCCGGAAAGACCACGCTGATTCGCGCCGCCAGCGGGGTGATCGCTCCGCGCAGCGGGGAGATTCTTGCCGGGGGACACCCCCTGACGAGGCTCTCGCCAGCGCAACGCGCCCGGCGCATCGCCGTCGTCCCCCAGGCGCGGCAACTCGGCGGGGCCTTCACCGTGGAACAGGCGGTGATGCTGGGGCGGACGGCCTACATGGGCTGGCTGGGACGCGCCGGGGAAAGCGACCATCAGATCGTGCAACAGGCTCTAGAGCAAACGCAACTCACCGCCTTTGCCATGCGGAAGATCGCCCAGCTCTCCGGCGGCGAACAGCAACGCGTGCTGCTGGCACGCGCCCTGGCGCAATCCACCCCGGTGCTGCTGCTGGATGAACCCACCAACCACCTGGATCTTAACCATCAAGTACAGTTGCTATCACTGGTGCGCCGCCTATGCCGCCAGCGAGGACTCGCCGTGCTGATGGCGATGCACGACCTCAACCTGGTCTCCGCGTTTGCCGACCGCGTGGCGCTGCTGGTCGCGGGGCGCATCCTGACATCCGGACTCCCCAGCGAGGTGCTGCGCCCGGAACACATCGCGGCAGCCTATCAGGCGCGGGTCGAAGTCATCCCCCACCCGCTCAGCGGACTCCCCCTGGTCTTCCCGGAAATAGAAACCGATGAATGACGTTTCAGCTGCGCGTCTGCACCAGGTGACACACGCAATCCTTCGCATCCACGTCATCCGTGGGGAAGGTACGCCCCAACTCATAAAGCTGATGCAGCTCCGTTTCCAGTTGTTGTAGCTCACGGAGGCGCTCGGCGATTTCATCGGCTTTACGCTGCAGCAGGGAGAGCACCAC
>WFTY01000082.1 GCA_015485245.1 Anaerolineales bacterium
CTCCAGAATCGCCACCCGCGGCAGCTCCGCTCCCCGGCGCGCCGACGTAATAACCAGTATCCACCGTGTAGTAAACGTAATCGCCTGCCACCCCCACTCCAGCACCGATGTAGATCGCCGCTGGATTAAGCATGGTGTGCAGGTGCAGATCATCCTGCCAGTATTCGTAAATCGCCTTTTCGATGGTCATCGTCATCCCCCCGGCGATGTTCTCCGAGATGAAAACCTTCGCACCGCCGCCAAAGCCATAGGCCACCGCACGATCTACCGGGCGAGAGCCATCCGGCCCGTAATGCGTCACCTGCCGGATAGAGGCCTGATAATTGCTGTGCGCCTGGGCGGAGGCCATCAGAGCAGCATCAGCAATCAAAGCCGGCAGACCGCGCGAAGCACGAAAGGCATTCACCGCGGCGACCACCGCGTAGGGGTCTTCCGCAAGCGGCGGGCGCGGGAGCGGCTTCAGGCTCAACGAGAAGAGGAGCAGAGGCAGGAGGAAGAGAGGAATCAGTTTCTTCATAGTGGAGTTGATCGCGGACTACAGGCAGCAATCCGCCGTCCGCAGCCCTACGACAACACACCCTGCAACACCACACCCATCAGGATGCCGAGGCCAACCCCCGCCAGGATATCGGAAAGATAATGCACGCCCATCGCCACTCGCGCCAGGGCAACCAGCGGCGCCCACAACGCCAGCGCCAACCCGAACCACGCCGGCCCCAGCGCCAAGCCCAGCGCAGCCAGCATAAAGGCGCGCGCGGCGTGCCCCGAGGGAAAGGAATGAGGATCGGTGTTGCGATAGATTCCGCCCCACTCGCCCTCCGGGCGGCTGCGGCGCACGGTGAATTTCAGAATCAGCACCACCACCGCAGTGATCAGGATCGCCTGCATCAGCGCCAAAGCGCGGGCGCGCCAGGCGAGGTCTCCCAGCCACCACACCACTCCCAACGCCGCCAGGCAAAACCATGAATCGCCGGAATGGGCGAGAAAGGCCGCCGCGCGACGCAACCAACCGGGCTGCTCGGCGACGCGCAAACGCGCCGAGACCTCGGCATCCCAACGCAAAAACTGTTCCAGCCTCATGCCGCCGCGCGGGCCTCCATATCGGCGCGCAGGATTTCATACTGATGGGGCTTGTCCACGTCCATCGCCACCTCAGCATGATCCCACAGGATCGCCCGCCCTTTGATCTTCAAGCGCCGACTGACGCGCCGGATGGTGTCTTCCAACGTGAGGCGACGGATCAGCAACAAAAAGAGCGTGCCGAACCCAATCGCCGCAGCCTGCTTCAGCGGGCTTTTGCGTCGCCCGATCAACTCGTCCCACATCGCCAGGTGCTCCGGGTCGGTCACCATGCTGACGTGAGCGATGTGCATATCCGCGCCGCAGATCTCCATATCCGCCAGGTGAGTGTACGTGCGGTTGGAGCCAGGGTAACGCTTCTCCATCACCTCGCGGCGGACGATGCCGTAATAAATATCATCCTGGGTTTGCATGGCGGTATCCACCAGCCAGTCCACCATCTCACCGGTGATGGCCGGGATATCCGCCGAGACGGTAATCACGTACTCCGCTGCAGGGTTGATCTCCAGCACCTTGTGCACACCGGCTACAATGTTACCCAGCATGCTGCCCTGATTCTCAATGCGATGAAGCGGCTTGACGACGGTGATAGGAGCATCATCTGACAGACCAATGAGCACCACGCTGTCCACCTGTTCAGCCTGATCGAGCGCCTCCAGCACCCATTGGATCATTGGCTTTCCAGCGATCTCCAACAGCGCTTTGGACTTCCCCTGAGTGTAACGATAGAGCGGCTCATCGGGTTTAGGGATGCCCCCCGCGAGCACGATGGCATCCATCAGTTCAGCTCCTGCAACTGCGGCTCAAAGCCCAGCTTCTCCAACAGCTCGTCGTATTCTTCCCAGGTCAATGGGCGGCCCTTGCCGGAGAGCGCCACCAATGCAGCTTCCATCATGTTGGTGCCAAAAGATCGTCCATCCAGCACCGGCGTGGTAGTGACCAGATACTTCACACCCAGGCTGCGGAAGAGTTCCACGTCTTCAGGGGTGGTGGTATTGGTGACCACGATCTTGCCATCCATGCCATCGGGCATATGGCGCTTGACATAGAGACAATCGCCGGCGACCACGGTAGCCCAGCGGTAATACTTTTCGTATTTGGGGATGCGCTCATTCTGCTTCTCGCCAGTGGGATACAGCCACTCGAAGGGGAAACGCGTCACAATGGGAATCATCAGCTTGGCGAGCAACCGCAGCCCGCCGAGGCTCTTGATCGCCAGCGGCACATCCAGGGCAAACATCAAATCACCGAAAACAGTCTCGTAACCGGCCTCCACAAAAGAGCGCGACAACCCCCAACGATCCACACCGAGGGTGACGAAGACCTTGCGGCCGTGCTCGTCCAGGTAATCGCCCAAATGTTTTTCCAGGAAGGCAGGCACTTTGTTTTCCAACGTGTTCTTCAGGCCTCCGCCATCCACCAATGGGGTCTTCTCCACAAAGCGCACCATCGGCTGTACGGAATGGAAAGGATAAAACTTGCCATCCACCAGTGCGCCCAGGTCGGCCCCACCGACGCCAAACGCATCCACCTGACCATCAAGCTCCTTGTAAAGCCGGGCGGCTTTCTCCATGTCGCCATCCGTGCCAATGCGCTCAATGCGGATTTTCTCCCCCAACAACTCCACTTCCACCGCTTTATCGCGCTTGGATGAACCAATACTCACACTGACTGCTCGTTTCATAATGAAGCCTCCTGAAAATGACGGGAACGAAAACGGTCGCCTGCCAGGAACACGGTAGGCAGGGTACTGCCAATCAGTATACTCGTTTTTTGCTGGAATGCAACGTGGTCATAGGAGAGAGAGTGACCACATACCCAGGGCACAGGTGTCAGGGAGCAGTGACCGGAACACCTGACAAGGGGCAATTCGATCTACAAATCCCTTGACCACCCCCAGGAAGCTGGTACAATACACCAAATTTAGTCTAACCTAAATATTGATTTAGCCAAATGCGAGACGAACTCACTCACGCCGTCGAAGACTATTTAAAAATCATCTACGACCTTACCCAAAGCCAGGGTCGCGCCAGCACTACACAGATCGCCACGGCGCTTGAAGTCACCCCCGCCTCGGTAACGGGCATGATTAAAAAGCTGGCCGCCACGTGTCCACCGCTGCTGGAATATCAAAGGCATCGCGGCGTTGTGCTCACCCCCGAGGGCGAAAAGATCGCCCTGGAGATCATCCGCCACCACCGGCTGCTGGAACTGTTCCTCTACGAGACCCTGGGGTACAGCTGGGACGAGGTGGATGCCGAAGCTGATCGCCTGGAGCACGTGATCTCCGAGGAGTTTGAATCGCGCATCACCGCGGTGTTGGGCGACCCCACCCACGATCCCCATGGCGACCCGATTCCCTCTCCCGACTTAGAAATGCCTAGTCACGCCACTTTATGCCTGCGGGAGCTGCGCCCCAAGCAAAGCGGCACCATCCAGCGCGTGCGCGACGGCGATGCAGAACTGCTGCGCTTCCTGCACGCTCACGGCGTGGTCCCGCAGGCAGGCTTCACCGTGCTGGCCTATGAACCCTTCGACGGCAACCTGACGCTGCAAATCGAAGGCCGCCCGGCGCCGGTGGTGCTCGGCCCGCGCGTCACCCGCCAGATCTTTGTCGAACGTATCGAGGAAGAGCAAATCCCATGATTCTTAAGAATCTGTTCCGTCGTAAGGGGCGCACCCTGCTGACCATCCTGGGCATCGGCATCGGCGTGGCCGCCATCGTCGGCCTGGGCGCGCTGGCAAACGGCTTGGAATCGGGCTACAACTCTTTTCTCACCGGCAGCAAGGCCGATCTGATCCTCAGCCAGCCAGACTCTTTCGACATCAGCCTGAGCAGCGTGGACACCGGCATAGAAAAAGAATTGCTCGCCATGTCGGAAATCAAAGCCGTCAGCGGCATGTTGCAGGGGCTGGTGCAAACCGAAAGCGTGCCGTACTTCTTCATCTTCGGCTACCCGGAGGACAGTTTCATCCTGAAACGCTTCCAGATCGTCGCTGGCGTGGGCCTGGATGCGCGCGCCGCGCAACGCGCTCAGGGAAAACCGCTGCTCCTGGGGCGCTCAGCAGCCGATACGCTGAACAAAAACGTCGGCGATATCCTGCGTCTCACCGACCGCGTCTTCCGCGTGGTGGGCATCTATGAGACCGGAGAGACCCTTGAGGACAGCGGCGCGGTAATCCGCCTCCGCGACGCCCAAGACTTGCTCGGTCGCCCGCACCAGGTCAGCATCTTCTACATTCAATTGAAAGACCCCTCCCTGCGCGATCGAGTGTTCAGCCGCGCCGAACGCCTGTGGCCTAACCTCTCGCTCACCAGCACAAGCGACTACGCCGATAAGCAAATGATGGGCGATGTGCTGCGCGGCTATGTGTGGGTGATCGCCGGGTTGGCGATCATCATCGGCGGCTTCGGCATGATGAACGCGCAATTGATGGCCGTGATGGAACGCACCCGCGAGATCGGCGTGCTGCGTTCCGTGGGCTGGAGCCGCGGGCGTGTGCTGCGCATGATCCTGAGCGAATCGCTGCTGGTGGGCATACTCGGCGGCCTGATGGGGATCCTGATGGGCTGGGGGATGCTCGCCGGTTTCTCCAACATCACCCGTTTTTTTGGCGCCACCACGGCCAATATCACCCCAGACCTGATCGAACAGGCGCTCTTTGTAGTGTTGCTTCTGGGCGTGATGGGGGGCGTCTACCCTGCCTGGCGGGCCTCCCGCCTGCTGCCGGTGGAAGCGTTACGCTATGA
>WFTY01000083.1 GCA_015485245.1 Anaerolineales bacterium
GAAGCTATTGAATATGCCCGCCGCCTGGCCGCCGAAGAAGGCATCCTGGTGGGCATCTCATCCGGTGCCGCCGTCGTCGCTGCCAAGCGGCTGGCCCAAGACCCCGCCTACGCAGGAAAAACCATCGTCGTCATCCTGCCGGACTCCGGCGAGCGCTACCTCTCCTCCATCCTGTTTGAAGATATATCAGCGTAGCAGCGCAGCAAGAAGGAGGGCGGAGGAGATACCTCGCCCTCCTCTATTTTGCCTGGCGCACCAGAGGTTGAATCAAGGCCCAGGACTCGGCAAACAGAGGCTCCACATCAGCCATCAGCTCCGGCACCAACTCCTCGCTCAAGCCGGAAATCTCCCACACCAGCGGATCAAACGCCACCACGCTGCCACTGTAGTCCACAGACATTTCCGCTTTGTTGGCGATGATGTCGGCAAGGTAAATAATGGCCGCATCGAGCCGGGCCTCCCCGCCATTGGCCATATCATGGTGAGAGCCAACCGCATCACACAGGGCCGGCGGCAGGTTCCAGGCCTTGAGCAACGCATACCCCACGGCCGCGTGATCACAGCCCAGCAGTGTCTGTTCGCATAAATAGAGCGCTTCGCCGCTGAATTCAGCACCTTCCAGCGCTTTTTTCACTAATTCGGGCTCACGCATCAGCAACACCAACAGGCCCACGTCATGCAGCAACCCCGCCACAAACAGACGTTCACTGTGCAGCACATGACAACGTTTGGCTATCAGGCGGGCCAACGCCCCGACGTAGACGCTATGACGCCAAAAGGTCGCCATATTGATCACATTCGCGGGCACCTGCTCAAACGAACGCACCGCAGACATGGCCAGAACCAGGTAACGCAGCTCCCGTTCACCGATGACGGTGATGGCGCGGGAGATCGTGGAAATTTGAGAAGGGAAATTAAAGAACGCACTGTTGGAGATGCGCAGCAACTGCGCCGACAGCGCCGTATCCTGCGTAATAACCTTGCCAATCGATGCCGCTGAGCAGCGCGGGTCATCCACCATTTCGTTGACCCGAACACAGACCTCAGGCAATGAAGCCAGTTTGGTCACCCCTTTTACCAGTTCATGCGGATCGATCGGCATCGCAGCCCCTCCCGAGATCATCACTCATCGACTCAAAACCAAGCCCAATCAAACACCCAGTACATTGCCAGCCACCACATGAGCACTAAAGCAAACCGCTCACAGGACGATGAAGGTTGTACGCCGACAAGGCAGCGCCTCACCCTTCAGTAAAAAAGTTATCGACTGGAGCAGCGATTGGTTGAGGATTTAGGGATGCCATACGACACAGGGACAGAGAAAACAGCCATGCAAAACAAAGCACCACTCCCCGACCATGACGAGTGGACCCACCTTGACCTGACCACCACACTGCTGGAACTGGCCGTGGTGCAAATCAAACACGCCATGGCCGACAACGACGAGTCGATGATGGCACTGGCCGAGGCCCACCAGGCCATCGGCAACAAACTGCAGGCCATCGCCACCGCCCTGACCGCCGTCAGCGCTGATGCCGACCCCGACGACACCCAGTCCAACATCAACCAGAACCTGGGCCAGATGATCATGGCCTTCCAGGGCCACGACGTTTTGAACCAGCGCCTTGAGCATGTGTGCGAAACCCTCGAAGGGGTGAAAACCCACATCGCCGAAGAGAGCCTGCGTGACAATCAGCAAGCCTGGGCAACGATGGTAGACGGCATTGAACAGCGCTACACCATGAAAGACGAGCGCCGCGTATTCAAGACCGTCATGAGAAAAGGGGATGGATCGAACCCGCCCGCGGCGGACAAGGCCGATGACGACTCAGATATTGAGCTCTTCTAACAGGTTACTGGCACTCTTTTTCGAGTGAGCACGAAGCAGGCAGGACAGAAGCAACCGGGCATATCAGGGCGGGCTAAGCAACGCATCCAGCTCGCCGCGATGCTCCAGCATCAGCAGCTCCTGACACCCCCCGATGTGTTGATCATTGATAAAAATCTGAGGTAACGAACTGGCTCCCCCGGCCCGCTCGGTCATTGCCGCCCGTGCCGCACTGTCGCCATCGATGGGGTATTCAATAAACTCGATGCCCTTGGTTTCGAGGAACATCTTTGCCCGCAGGCAAAAACCACAATAGCGCCATGTATAAATTTCCACTTTTGCAGTGGTTGAAGAGTGTGCAGTCATAACCCGGCGGATCTACGCAATGAAATGGCCGCCCTGTATAGCAACATCACCCAACAAAGTCCAGAACACCTCCCGGTGCGACACGGCCGCGCCCAAGTCATCGATATAACCGATCTTTTTTAGGGGTAATGTGAGCGGCATTTTGTCCGATAGCTTGGTAGCCAAAGTCATTCGTGAAGTATTAGCAGGTTTATTCACAGCCGATGTCAGACCCCAACCACCTCAGCCAGCACATCAGCCATCTCATCGAGATCGGCCTGGCGCTCTCATCAGAAAAGAACTCCCACGTCCTGCTCGATCGTATCGTCGAAAGCGCCCAGGTACTAACCAAGGCCAACGGCGGTACCCTCTATCTCGTGCGCGACAACAGCCTCCACTTTGCCGTGATGCGCACCAACTCGCTCAGGGCCGGAGGCCAGGCGCAGGAAGAGCCCTCACCGCCGCCGATCCCGCTCTACCTCGAAGATGAGGTGCCCAACACAAACACCGTGGCCACCTGCGCGGCGGTAAGTGGCGTAACCCTGAATATCGACGATATGAGCGGCATGCCGGAGTTCGACTTCTCAGGCGCGCTCAAGTACGAGCGGGCCAGCGGCGAGCACTCAAAGTCCTTCCTCGCCATTCCGCTGACCAATCATGAGAACGATGTCATCGGCGTGTTGCAGCTGATTAACGCCCAGCACCCGGAAACGGGCGAAGTCATCCCCTTTTCCGGCGAAGCGCAGCGGTTGGCTGAATCCCTCGCCTCCCAGGCCGCCATCTCGCTGACAAACCAGCAGCTGTTGTTCGACCTGCGCAACCTGCTGGAGAAGTTCATTGGCGTCATCGCCGATGCCATCGACGAAAAATCCCCCTACACCGGCAGCCACTGCCGCCGGGTGCCCGAAATCGCCATGCTGCTGGCCGACGCCGTCAACGCCACGCAAAAGGGCCGGCACCGTGATACCCGCTTCAACGACGATGAGCTGTACGAAATCAAGATCGCCGCCATGCTGCACGACTACGGCAAAATCACCACCCCCGTGCACGTCGTCGACAAGGCGACCAAGCTGGAAGCCATCTTCGACCGCATCCACCTCATCGAGGGCCGCTTTGAAATTCTCAAACGTGATCTGGAAATTGCGCTGCTCAAACAGCGCCTGGCCGAGCGGGGCGAGGTAGACGTTGACGTGCGCCACTGCCACCAGTTTCAGGCGCAGCTGGCCCGGCTCGATGACGATTTTGCCTTCCTGAAAAAATGCAATCTGGGCAGTGAGTTTATGTCGGAGCAGGACCGCCAGCGGGTGGCGCAGATCAGCCAGCTCACCTGGCAGAACCACCGCGGCAAAACGCAGCCCATGCTGGATGAGAACGAACACTACAACCTCACCATCGCCAAGGGCACGCTGACACAGGAAGAGCGGACCGAAATCAACGCCCACGTCCTCACCACCATCCGCATGCTCGAAGCGCTGCCCTTTCCCAAGAACCTGCGCAACGTGCCGGAGATCGCCGGTGGCCACCACGAACGCATCGACGGCAACGGCTACCCCAAAGGGCTCACCGGCGAACAGATGTCAGTGCAGGCACGCCTCATGTGCATCGCCGATATTTTTGAAGCACTCACCGCCACCGACCGCCCCTACAAAAAGGCGATGTCGCTCTCGCAGACACTGACCATTCTTGGCAACATGGCGCTGGAGGGGCACATCGACCCCGACCTGTTCGCGGTCTTTGTGGAGGAAGGTGTCTACCTGCGCTACGCCGAACGTTTTCTCGCCCCGGAGCAGATCGACGACGTTGACTTGAGCAGCCTGCCCGGCCTCGCCAATCTGCGCCACACCGGCACTTGAGACACCGCCCGCCCAGCCCGGATTATTCATGAACAATCCGGGCTAGACCGGCAACGGCGGCTCATCCAGCGCCGCCATCTGCTCTCTCAGCGTCAGAATCTGCTCCTCCCAGTAACGCGGTCCGCTGAACCAGGGGAATGCAATGGGAAAAGCAGGGTCGTGCCAGCGTCGCGCCAGCCAGGCCGAGTAGTGCAACAGCCGCAAGGCACGCAGCGCCTCGATGATGTGCAGCTCGACGTAGTCGAAATCAGCAAACTGCTGATAGCCCCGCAACACCGCACTGAGCTGGCGCGCCATCGATTCGCGATCACCCGACAGCAACATCCACAGATCCTGCACCGCCGGCCCCATGCGGCTGTCATCAAAATCGACAAAATGGGGGCCATCATCGGTCCAGAGAATATTGCCTCGGTGGCAATCCCCATGCAGGCGAATGTTGCGCAGCGTTCCGCACGACTCAAAGCGCATGGCCACCCGCTTGAGCACATCTTCGGCCACACTGCGATAAGCCACCTCCAGCTCGGCGGGAATACAGCGCTGGTCGACCAGAAACTGGTAGGGCTCATAACCAAAGGTCTCGATATCGAGACAGGGGCGATGCTCGTAGGGCTGACGGGCACCCAGCAGATGCATGCGGCCAAGAAAGCGCCCCATCCACTCCAGATCCCGATCCGACTCCAGATCCGGCCCCCGCCCGCCACGGCGCGGATAGAGCGAAAAACGAAACCCCTCGTACTCATGCAGGGTGTTGCCCGCCTCATCGCGCAGAGGCGGCACCACGGGGATCTCCTGCTCGGCCAAGGCCAGGGTAAAGGCGTGGTCTTCCAGAATCGCCGCATCGCTCCAGCGCTGGGGACGGTAGAATTTGACGATCAGCGGCTGCGCCTCCTCAATCCCCACCTGGTAGACCCGGTTCTCGTAGCTATTGAGCGCCAGCTGCCGGCCATCACACAGATAACCCTGGCTCTCGACGGCCGCCAGTATCCGCTCCGGCGACAAACCCTCGTAGGGTGGTTTTAACTCAGACATGACAGTGAAGGCCTTTAGATAATGGTAAGCACGTTCTCAGGCGGCCGCCCCAGCGCCGCCTTGCCGTTGGCCAGCACAATGGGACGCTCGATCAGTTTCGGGTGGTCAACCATCGCCTGCACCAGCTGCGCTTCGGCCAGTGACTCATGCGCCAGATTCAGCTCGGTGTAGAGCGCTTCTTTACGGCGCATCAGCTGCCGCGCCGACAGGCCCAACAGCGACAGAATAGCCTGCAACTCGGTTGCCGAAGGCGGTGTCTTGAGATACTCCACCACCTCGGGTTCGATTCCCTGCGCCTGCAACAGCGCCAGCGTTTGGCGTGACTTGGAACAGCGGGGATTGTGGTAGATGACAACACTCATGGCATTCGCTCCTTTCGGGATATCAGCAGGGGGGCGAGAGTATACCCGCAAAGCCGGCCGAGGAAGGTGACGTCAAATCGTTTCCACGCAAAATGCACTGTAGAGCCCCCCGCCGAGTTTCTATAGACTGGGGCCATGAAACCAGATCAACACCACCACATTGAGGTCAATGCCGAAGCGACCTACCTGCCAACACAGTCGCTCCCGCAGCACGACCGCTACGTCTTCTCCTACACCATTACCCTGCACAACACCGGCACAACAGGTGTCAAACTTCAGAGCCGCCACTGGATTATCACCAACGCCAACGGCGACGTTGAAGAGGTGCACGGCGAAGGGGTCATCGGCAAAAAACCCCACCTGCAACCCGGTGAGCGCTTTACCTACACCAGCGGCGCGGTGCTGGCGACACCTGTCGCCTCCATGCACGGTTACTACGACATGGTCGCCGACAATGGCGACACATTCCGGGCCCCCATCGCGCCCTTTACCCTGGCCATCCCTGGCTGCCTGCACTGACCCCCCTGCACTCCCCGTTTCGGCCCTGCCTCAACCGTAGCCAATCAGCGACAGCCCGATTTTTTGACTCAATACGTGTTGACACGGATAGACCGTCACAATACCTTAGCATTTGAGTCAGATAATAAGAGACAGGGAGCGCGGCAGCGCGTGTCCACAATTCAAGGGTAGGAAACATGGAAAACAAGATCGATTTTGAGCAGCTCGCTCACGAAACACGCATTCTCACCGGCTTCACCAATGCACACGAAACGCTGCTGATAGAGGCAGCGCCAGACATCACACCGCACCTGGTCCATGTCACCGAAGCCTTTTACAAAATATTGCACACACTACCAAAGGCCCAGCCTTTTCTGGATGGTCGTCTTGAGGCACTAAAAAAAGCTCACCTCAACTGGCTGGAGTCCCTCTTCACCGGCCCCTTCGACGCCGACTTTGCCCAGGGGATGTATCACGTCGGCATGGTTCACGTTCGGGTCAAACTGCCGGTGGAGTTCATGCAGGGGGCCGGCACCCTGATTTTGAGCGAACTCATCAGCGTCGCCAAAGAGGTCTACCGGGACGACGCCCAACGCCAGGCCGATATCATCCGCGCCATCAACGGCGTTATCGGTTTCTCGGTCACCATCATGCAGGAGTCCTATCAGGCCTCTTCCCTGGCGGAGGAGCTGGACAAATTCCTCGCCATCACCGGCATGAGCCGCACCCTGTTCAACAACCTCGCCCTCGCTTACGAAAACTAGCCGGACGGTTACCACACAATTTAAGGAAGAGTGTTTATGCGTTCAGATCTACTGACCAATGTTCTCAGCGAACTCAACGGTGCCTCGGCCGACATTGAGGCCTCCGCCGTTATCTCCACCGATGGCTTGATGATGGCCGCCCAACTGCCATCCGGCCTGGACGAAGACCGCGTCGGTGCCATGGGCGCCGCCATGCTCTCTCTCGGCGACCGCACCGCACAGGAACTCAGCCGCGGCAAGCTGGAGCAAGTTCTGATCAAGGGTGACAGCGGTTACGTCCTTATGACCCACGCCGGCAGTGAAGCCGTGCTCTCCGTACTGGCCAAATCGGAAGCCCGCCTGGGGCTGATTTTTCTCGATGTAAAACGCGCAGCGGAATCCATCGCCAAGCTGGTCTAGGAAGCCGTCGGACTTAGGAGTAGTCATGTACTGGGGCCAATGCTGAATGAACGATCAGCACTGGCCCCGCCCTACACGCCCACCTTCTGCCACTGCGCCTTCAGGCGTTTAACCGACACCGGCATTTTCGTGCGCAGCTCCTGAGCGTAGAGGGAGACGCGCAACTCTTCGATCATCCAGCGGTAGGTTTCGAGGCCGGCATCGTCAATATTGGCCTTGTCGTGTTTCGCCTTGCGCTCCAGGTAGGCTTGCCACAGCGGCTTGATGTCGTTCATCAACTGGCGATCTTTATCAGCGCCATCCTTTAGCTTGTCCAGCCGCCGATTGATCGCCTTGAGATAGCGTGGGTACTCCCGCAACCACTCCACCGGGGTGGACAGAACGAAGCCCTGGCAGATCAGCTGGTCGAGCTGTGCCTTGATATCCCCCACCGCGTGAAGCCAGGCGGGGGGAAGACTGCCCTTCATGCGTTTACTGATTTTGTGGTGCTCAGCCAGAATATCGAGCACGCGGGCAGCCACCTCGTTGGCGACACTGATGAGCTGGCGCTTGCCCGCTTCAAAACAGGCGTCAAAGGCTGCCTGGGTGCGGGGCAGCTCGGCACCGAGAAAGGCGATATCGACCACCTTGGCAATCAACTGCTGCTTCAGCTCGTTGCACTGCCCGATGGGGGCATAGTAAAGACACATTTTATCGATGCCCGGCAGGTTCTTGTTGAGGTACTTCACCTTGTCCGGCAGCTGCATCAGAATCAGTTTTCGCAGCGCCTTGCGGGTGGTCTGCTCCGCCGCCGCCAGGGAGTCATTCAGGCGCAGGGCGATACGCTCACCTTCGTCGATCAGGGCAGGAAAACCGCGCATCTCCACCCCGTTGCGCTCAAACGCCACGCTCTCGGGCAGTTCGCCGAAATCCCAGCGCTGAACCTCATCACGCTCGGCCTCCCACACCGGCACGGCGGCAAAACTCTGTTTGGCCTGATCCCTGAAGCGGTGCTGGAGTTGCGACAGGTCGCGCCCCTCGGCCACCAACTGGCCGCCCTCATCGACGATTTTGAAATTCATCCGCAAGTAGTCGGGAAGACGCGCCTCATCCCAGCTCTCTTTGGGAATATCCACCCCGGTCATGCGCAGCAGCTGTTTGGCCAGCGCCTCCCTGAGCGGCGCCTCTCCCGGCACCAGCGCTGCCAAACAGGCGTCAGCAAAGTTGGGGGCGGGCACAAAGTTGCGCCGCAGCGCCTTGGGCAGGGACTTGATCAGAAACACCAGCTTGTCGTGCAGCAACCCCGGCACCAGCCACTCGAAGGGCTGGGGCTTGAGCAGGTTCAGCGCCGGCAGCGGCACCGTGACGGTGACCCCATCCTCGGGATCACCCGGCTCAAATTTGTAGTCCAGCCGCAGCGTCAGCCCCTGGCTCTTCAGGGTCGGCGGGAACTGCGCGGTGGAGACGCTCCCCGCGCTGTGGCGCATCAGCGTGTCACGGTCGATGTAGAGCAGTTTGGGGTTCTTCCTTTCAGCGCTTTTGCGCCACTTGTCGAGCCGCCGCCCCTCGCAGATGTCATGGGGGATCAGTTTGTCGTAAAACGTGTAGATCACCTCATCATCCACCAGCACATCGCGCCGCCGCGCCTTGGCCTCTAGCTCCTCAATCTCGGCAACGAGGGCCTGATTGTGTTTGAAAAAACCGGCCTCACTGCGATACTCACCCGCCACCAGCGCCTGCCGAATGAAGATCTCTCGCGCCTCTTCTGGATTGATGCGGCCGTAGTTGACCCGCCGCCTGGGGTTCACAATCAAGCCGTAGAGCGTGGTGCGTTCGTAGGCCATGACGGCCCCGGCGCGCTTCTCCCAATGGGGGTCGTAGTGGCTGCGTTTGAGCAGTTCGCCAGCCACCGGTTCGATCCACTCCGGCTCGATGCGGGCCAGGGTGCGGGCATAAAGGCGCGTCGTCTCCACCAGTTCAGCGGCGATGATCCACTTGGGCTTCTTTTTGAACAGCGCCGAGCCGGGAAAGGCGTGCAACTTGATGCCCCGCGCGCCGATGTAGTCCTGCTCTTTCGCCACGCTGCGATTGGCCACATTCCCCAGCAGCCCGGCCAGCAGCGCCCGGTGAATGGCGGCAAAGTCGGCGGCCTGCTCATTCAGGTGCCAGCGCATCTCCTTCACCAATCCCAGCAACTGGCTGTGAATGTCGTGCCAGTCGCGCATCCGCATAAAAGAGATGAAGTTGGCCTGGCACCATTTGCGTAGCTTGTTGTGACTCAGGTGGCGCTTCTGCTCGTGGTACTCGCGCCAGAGGTTGAGGTAGGCGAGAAAGTCCGACAGCTCGTCTTTGAACGCCTTGTGTTTCTCATCCGCCGCCTGCTGTTTCTCCACCGGCCGTTCGCGTGGGTCCTGCACGCTGAGAGCCGAGGCGATGATCAGCACTTCAGCAAGGCTCCCCTCCTCCCTGGCCGCCAGAATCATCCGCGCCACACGCGGATCAAGGGGCAGGCGCGCCAGCTGTCGCCCGGTATCGGTCAACTGTTTGCCGACCACCGCGCCCAACTCTTCCAGCAGTTTGTAGCCGTCGGTGATCATCTTCGCGTCCGGCGCTTCCACAAACGGGAAGCGCTCCACATCGCCCAGCCCCAGCGCCTTCATCTGCAAAATAACGGCGGCGAGGTTGGAGCGTTTGATCTCCGGGTCGGTAAATTCCGGGCGGCTGAGAAAGTCCGCCTCCGAGTAGAGACGAAAGCAGACTCCCGGCCCCTGTCTCTTATACACATCTCCGAGCCC
>WFTY01000084.1 GCA_015485245.1 Anaerolineales bacterium
ATTAAGGAGTTCACATGCTCACGAATTGGCTTTATGTTGGTCTCTTCCTGATTGTAGCCCTGGCCCTCCCGGCCGTGACGGTGCTTGTGCCTCATTTGATAGCGCCGAAAAAACCCAACCCGATTAAATCTGAAGTTTACGAATGCGGCATTGAGACCGTTGGCGAGGCGTGGGTGCAGTTCAAAGTTCAATACTATGTCTTCGCCCTTGTTTTTCTGATTTTCGATATTGAGACGGTGTTTCTGTACCCCTGGGCGGTTGCTTTTGACAAACTGCCACTGTTTGCAGTGATGGAGGGGGTGTTATTCATCGTCATGCTTTTGGCTGGGCTGCTGTACCTCTGGCGCAAAGGCGTGTTAGAGTGGGCATAAAAAGCGGCTGATGGATTCATATCCTCAGCCCTTTTCTTTGTTAACCATCGTTTTGGGAGAAGTAGCGCATGGGTGACCCTATTACTTTGATTTCTCAGTGGTTTACCAGCCTGTTGCTGGGGTGGGGGCTGGCGGAAGGCCTGGTGACGGTGATACGGCTCTTCCTGGGGGCAGTGATTCTGGCCACCATCAGCATGTTGACTGTGGTCGCGCTGATCTGGGTTGAGCGCAAGCTCGCCGGCCGCTTACAGGACCGGCCAGGCCCGAACCGCGCTGGCCCCTTTGGGCTTTTGCAGCCCATCGCGGACATGATTAAGATCTTCACGAAAGAGGTGCTCACCCCGGCACACGCCGATAAGGTGACTTTCCACATGGCGCCGGTGATTTTCATCGCCTCGGTTTTGCTTATCTGGGTGGTGGTGCCCTTTACCGGCACGGTGGTGGGGGCGAACCTCAACGTGGCTGTGCTCTATATTGTCGCTGTGGGCGCGTTCGGCGTAGTGGCCGTGTTGATGGCTGGCTGGTCGTCCAATAATAAATTCGCGCTTCTGGGTGCCTTCCGCGCTGTGGCGCAGATGGTTTCTTACGAAGTGCCGATGGTGCTGGCCCTGATGGTGCCGGTTTTGCTGGCAAGCTCAATGGGGCTGAATGATATCGTCAACGCGCAGTCGATCTGGTTTGTGGTGGTCGCGCCGCTGGCGGCGTTGATCTTCCTGATCACCTCGATGGCGGAGGTTGGCCGCGCTCCCTTTGACTTGCTGGAAGCTGAATCCGAAATCGTTGCCGGTTATCATACCGAGTACTCCGGCATGGCTTTTGGGATGTTTTATGTGGCTGAATTTCTCCACCACTGGGCGGTCGGGGCGTTGCTCGCCACGTTGTTCCTGGGCGGCTGGCGGGGACCAGGTGCAGAAACCTGGCCGGTGCTGGGAATTCTTTACTTCTACATTAAAACGTTTATCGGTTATTTCATCATCACCTGGATCCGCCTGACGCTACCACGTATCCGTATTGACCAGATGCTGGCGTTCAACTGGAAATTTCTGACGCCGCTGGTGCTGGTGGTGCTGATTTTCACCGCCATTCTGGATAAAGTGCTGGAGACCAACGGCGTTGGTGGGTGGGGGTACGCCCTGGCGATGTTGGCGCTCAACGCGGCGATTGGATGGGCGACGGTGCTGATCCTCAAGAAGATCGAGCCCAGCCGCCAGCGGCAGCGCGTGGAATTTCCGCCGCGACCAGTGGCGATGGCTCCGAAGAGCGAGTAGTCTCCGCTTTCCCGATGCGATATTGTGGAGTTTGTCTATGACTGGCCTTGAAATCGTGTTTTTGGTGATCGCCGCGCTCACGATCAGTGCGGCTTTGATGGTCGTCACCACGCGCTACCTGGTGCATGCCGCTTTGTGGCTGATCCTGGCCCTGTTTGGCGTGGCGGCGACTTTTGTGTTGCTCAATGCCACTTTCCTGGCGGTGGTGCAGGTGGTGGTCTATATCGGCGCGATCGCTGTGTTGATGATCTTCGCCATTATGCTGACTCGCAAGGTGATGCGTGATAGCGGCCCGCAGATGAACCCCCGGTGGGGCTGGGCGGCGCTGGTGGGCGTGGCGTTATTTGCCGCGCTCGCTTTTGTGTTCACGCGTTCCCCCGCGGCGGGGATGACCGCAAGCGATCTGGTTGCCGGGGCCGATCCGGTTGTGGAATTGGGCCAGGCGTTGGTCTCGCCGAATGCTTATGTGCTTCCTTTCGAAGTGGCCTCTGTGTTGTTGCTGGCGGCGATGATTGGCGCGATTTACGTCGCCTGGAAGAAATAGTTGCTCGGTATTCGTCCTTATTAGTCTGTTAGTCCGACGACCAGCAAGACCAATAAGACCAGTAGGATTAATAGGACTGATGAGACCACAAGAGGAGTAAGCCATGCTTTCATTATCCTGGTATTTGATTTTCGCCGCTGCTCTGTTCTCTATTGGGTTGTACGGTGTGCTGGCGCGCAAAAATGCCATCGCAATTTTGATGGGCATCGAGTTGATGCTCAACGCTGTGAACATCAATCTGGTGGCCTTCTGGCGCTATGGCGATCTGGGAATGATCGCCGGGCAGGCTTTCGCGGTGATCGTTTTTGCGGTCGCCGCGGCCGAGGTTGCCGTTGGCCTGGCGCTGGTGATTGCCATCTACCGCCGCCGGGAGACTGTGGTTGCGGACGAAATTGATATGCTGAAATGGTAAACAGGCAGTGGGGCGTCGCCAACCTGTGGCCCCCGGATAACCTGAGATAACGACGAGGTATTTTATGACGATAGAAAACCTGATCTGGTTGATCCCTCTTCCGCCGCTGCTGGCTTTCTTCCTGATTGTGCTGTTTACCAATCGGAACAAGGCGCTGAGCCACACGATCGCCATCGGCGCGGCGTTGCTCTCCTGGGCGGGGAGTATGGTGGTCTTTTGGAACGCCTTGCAGAAAGGCGCTGAAAGCCTCGGCGAGCATCCCTTTGCCTCGGCGGTCAACTGGCTGCCGACTGACGCCACCTGGTTCCGCATCGGCGTGATGATTGACCCGCTTTCCGCGGTGGTGCTGTTCTTCGTCGGCTGGACGGTTTTGATGATTTTCCTTTATAGCGTGGGATATCACAACTTCGGCCAGCCTGCCGGCGACCATGACCGCAAAGGCCTTCCGCCCCACGGTGCCACAGTGGCTGATGAGCACGGTCACAAGCACACCGTCCCCTCCATTGAGCCGATGTATTCCCGCTTCTTCGCTTTCATCGGCCTGTTTGCTTTTGGGATGTACACCCTGGTGGTCTCCGACAACCTGCTGACGCTGTTCGTTGGTTGGGAGATCATGGGGCTGTGTTCTTATCTGTTGATCGGGTTCTGGTACGGCAAACTTTCCGCCCGCGCCGCGGCGATCAAGGCCTTCATCACCACTCGCGTGGGGGATGTCTTTATGCTGTTGGGCATCGTTTATCTGTATTCCAAGGCGGGCACGCTCAACTTTCGCGAGATCTTCTTCAACCAGGAATTTCTGCATCAACTGGCGAGTGAACCCTCGGGTTTCTTTGGCCTCTCCGCTGCGGGGTTGATCGGTATTCTGCTGTTCATCGGCACGGTGGGCAAGTCGGCGCAATGGCCGCTGCACGTCTGGCTGCCAGACGCGATGGAAGGTCCGACGCCGGTTTCGGCGATGATCCACGCCGCCACCATGGTCTCGGCGGGCGTTTACATGGTCATTCGCATGTTCCCGCTGCTCTCCGCTGGCGCCGATCACGGGCTGACCTCGGCGATGACGGCGATGGCGTTCATCGGCGCCTTCACCGCTTTGTTCGCTGCCACCATCGCCGTGGCGCAGAACGACATCAAGCGCGTGCTGGCCTATTCGACCATCTCGCAGCTTGGTTACATGATCGCTGCCCTGGGCATTGGAGCGTATGTGGCTGCGGCCTTCCACCTGGTGACGCACGCTTTCTTCAAGGCGCTGCTCTTCCTCGGATCGGGTTCGGTCATCCACGGGATGGAGCACGGTGTGCTGCACACCGGCAACCATGAAGTTGATCCTCAGGATATGTTCAACATGGGCGGCCTGAAGGATAAGATGCCAATCACTTTCTGGACTTTCCTGATCGGTGGCTTCGCCCTCTCCGGGTTCCCGCTGGTCACCGCGGGTTTCTGGTCGAAGGATGAAATCTTCGCCGACGCGTTCGGGCACGGCTATATGGC
>WFTY01000085.1 GCA_015485245.1 Anaerolineales bacterium
ATGTGTATAAGAGACAGCAGGTAGGTCAATTCGATGGTCTCCCCCAGATGGGCGTAGATCGCGGCGTGCAATTCGTTGGTCCCGTTGACCGGTTCGCCGTTCACCGCGGTGATAATATCGCCGGGTTGCAGCCCGGCGGTTTCCGCGGGTGAACCGGGTGCGACTTCGACGATCAGCACTTTGCTGAAGTCGGGGGCGTCGGCCTGTACGAAGATCGCCGCGTACAGCAGCGCGGCTGTCAGCAGGTTCATCAGCGGGCCGGCGGCGAAGATCGCCAGTCGCCCCCACGGGCCGGCGGCTTGCAGGCTGCCTGCTTCTGGATCGTCCTCGATCTCGCCTTTCAGGCGCACAAAGCCGCCCAGAGGCAGCCAGTTCAGGGTGTATTTGGTGCCGCCTCGTTCAAAGAGCGTCAAGGCTCGTGGCGGGTAACCGAGGCCAAATTCCTGCACCTCGACTTTGAACAGCCGGGCGGCCAGGAAATGTCCCAGCTCGTGGACCAGGATCAATGCCGAGAGGGCAATGACCAGTTGGATGATCGCGGTAAGCGTCATAATCAGATACCTTCAATTCTGTACCGGTGTTACGGTTATTTTCATGAAATTATACCCCGTTTGTCGGGCTTCACCTCGCCAGGCGGGCTGGCCCGCCGGGGTGGGCTACCAGCACATCCAACACGTTGGGGAGTTCTCGCAGACGAGCGACCACCTGGGATTCTGCACCCACCTCACAGATGACGTGCACGTTGGGCCCGGCGTCCATGGTGTAGCAGACGGGCAATCCTTGGCGGCGCCATTGTTGCACGGCGTGCATCACCGTCAGCGTGCCGGGTTGCCAGTAGATCAGCGGTGGGGAGGAGGTCATCATCACCGCGTGCATCAGGTGGCAGTCGGTTTCTGTGACTGCGGCCAGAGCGTCGAAATCGCGCTCCAGGATCGCCTGGCGACAGCGGCGCAGGTTTTCATTCACCTGAGCCAGGCGCGCCGCGTGCAGCGGACTGGAGTCCGCCAGGGGGTGGCCGGCGCTGGAGCCTGTGGTTTTATGCGCGCGGCTGACGATGGCTACACAGTCGCTCAGCTCCCAGTGTTCCGCCGGGGCGATGGAAAAAGCGTAGGAGTCGGCGTCGTTTTCCCCGGCCTGCCATTCCACAAACCCGCCGGGGATGGAGCGGCAGGCTGAGCCGGAGCCGCGCCGCGCCAGCCGGGAGAGATCGCGCTCGGTAAGCCTCAAACCGGCCGCCGCGCTGGCTGCCAGGCTGAGCGCGGCGAACGCCGAGGCCGAGGAGGCGATCCCCGCTCCCATGGGAAAGTTGTTGGCGCTTTCCACCCGCGCCGCCAGCGAGATACCGGCCAGCTGGCGCACGCGCGTCAGAAACGCGCTGACGCGCTGACGCGCCGCCTCGGCGGCCGGTTCGCCGTTCAATATGAGTTCATCGTGCTCCAGCGCCGGGTCGAAGCGCACGACCGTGCGCGTTGTCAGGCTGTCCAGGTTCATCGAGAGCGAGCCGCTGGCGGGCAGGCGCAGCCGGTGATCGCGGTTGCCCCAATACTTGATGAAGGCGATGTTGGAGCACGCCACGGCGGTCGCCTGACCGGGAACAGGGGAAGGGATATGCTTTACGTTACTCATCACCCCCAAAGTTTACCATCGCTTATCCTCCCCTGGCGCTTCTCTCCCCTTGGCGATATAATTAGACCGACCGGTCGGTTTAATGCGCCGCTTTGACATGCTGCGGCATCCCGCCGGTTGGGATAACCGACTGCCACCATCTGAGTCATCCGGCCAATTCGATCATTCGGACGGTCCACTAATGAACCAGAAAGCTCTCCAAACCCGCCAGCGCATTCTCGACGCTGCCCTGAGCGTCTTCGCTCGCAAGGGGTATCACGAAGCGCGCATGGATGACATTGTCGCCGAGGCGGGGTCGTCCAAAGGCTCGGTGTATTTCCACTTTCCCGGCAAGGAGCAGCTCTTCCTGGCGCTGGTGGACGAATTTGCCGCCCTGCTGGAAAACCGCCTCGCCGGGGCCATCGCCGCCGAGCAGGGAGGGATGCGCCGCGTGGAGGCCGCTCTCGACGCCGGGCTGGCCGTCTTTGGCGAGTACCGCAAACTGGCGAAGATCTTCCTCGTCCAGGCCGTCGGTCTCGGCCAGACCTTCGAGGCCAAGCGTTTGCAAATCCTCGACCGCTTTGCTCACTTGATTCAGCGCCATCTCGACGAAGCTATTGCCGACGGCGACATCCCCCCGCTGGACAGCGAAATCGCTGCTTATGTCTGGGTGGGCGCCATCAACGAACTGGTCATGCGCTGGATTCAGACCGGACAGCCCACCCCCGACCGCATCGCTCCCACGCTGCGCGCCATGTTGCTGCGCTCCATCGGATTTGAAAGCGAGGCCGAATCATGACTCTCACAGAGACCCTCGTCCCGTCGCAACCGCTCGCCCTTGCCGACCCCCTCGCCCTGCTGAACGCTCTCCAGGGGCAGCCCCGGTGGGCGTGGTTTTCTCCGGATGAAACCGTGGTCGCCTGGGGACAGTTCTTTGAAATTCAGGGGGATGACCCTGTGGCGCTGGGGCGTCAGTTGGCGGACTTGCGCCGCGGCAGGGGATTCGCGGATGATGAGGCGCTCCGCCTTTTTGGCGGTCTGCCCTTTGACCCGCGGCAGGCCCCGGATTCCCTCTGGGGCGACCTGTCTCGCCCGCGCTTTATCCTGCCCCGATA
>WFTY01000086.1 GCA_015485245.1 Anaerolineales bacterium
GTGTATAAGAGACAGCACATCGAGGTGATGGTGATCGCGGTGATTATCGCTGTGGGCATTATGATGTACGCCTCTGGGCCGATCAGCGCCTACGTCAACGAACGGCCGACCATTAAAATGCTGGCGCTCAGTTTCCTGCTGCTTATCGGATTTAACCTGGTGGCCGAAGGGTTGGGTTTTTACATCCCCAAGGGCTACACGTATTTTGCGATGGGCTTTTCGTTCTTCGTAGAGATGCTGAACCAGCGCTTGCGCGAGAGGACAGGGAAGCCAGTGCAATTGCGTCAGCCCTATGTGGAAGATGCGAGCGAGACAGGGAAGTGATGCGAGTGCTGCGGACGATAACAGTTTGGACCGTCAACCTGCTAGCTGCTGGGCTGGTTCTGCTGGCCCTGGTTTTAGGGTGGGATCGTCTGCAGAATGAGGGGAATGCGGGCCTCCTGGCGTCTGCGACTCCCTCGTTGCTGACGCCAACAATCACGCCGGAAGCGCGCCCTTTGGCGGGGGTCTTGCCTCCATTGGTTTCCCTGGCTTCCGAGGGCCGGCGTGGGATCGCGCGTCGGACCACCATGCACACCACCATCCCGCCACGCGAGCGCGTGGATGTGATTACCTACACCGTGCAACCGGGTGATAGCCTCTTTTCCATCGCAGCTGAATTCAACCTCAAGCCGGAAACGATACTGTGGGGGAATTTTGAAACCCTGGAAGAGAACCCGCATGTGGTCAACGCCGGACAGGAGCTTAACATCTTGCCGGTGGATGGCGCATATTACCAGTGGCAGGAGGGCGACAATCTGGTAAAGGTGGCTGAGTTCTTCAAGGTGGCCCCGCAGGTCATCCTGGAGTATCCCGGCAACCGCTTCGATCTGACCATCACCTCGCCCGAGGAGGCCGAGGTGGAACCGGGAACCTGGCTGATTATCCCCGGCGGCAGGCGCGCCCTCCGGGATTGGGGCCCGCCCCCTATCACGCGCGCCAACCCTGCTTCGGCGGCGTACTATGGCGCGGGTTCGTGCGGCGCGGTGTATGAAGGCGCGGTAGGGACGTACACTTTCGTCTGGCCAACCGTCAGCCGAGACATCTCTGGCTACAGCTATACGCCGGGCGTTCACCCCGGCCTGGATATCGCCGGAGCGGAAGGCAATCCGGTTTATGCTGTGGATAATGGTGTGGTGGTGTTTTCCGGCTGGAGCGATTTTGGTTATGGTTACATGATCGTGATCGATCATGGCACAGGCTGGCAGTCGGCTTACGCTCACCTGAGCGCGGTCGGCGTGACCTGTGGTCAGAGCGTTTTTCAGGGGACGGTGATCGGCGCGGTGGGCAACACCGGGCGTTCTTATGGCGCGCATCTCCACTTTGAGTTGATCCTCAATGGTGCTAAGGTCAACCCCTTTGAGGCCATCCCTTAGCCCAGATTGGAACTTCGATATGACGAATAAGCGCACGCGTTTTCTTTCTCTGTTTCTGATTTTTCTGGGGGGAATGTTGCTGGTCGGCGGCGCGGTTTATTGGCGCTACACGGGGCGCATCGCCCATCCCCAACCAGCCCCGCTGCCAGAGAAAGTCGCCGGATTGCCCCTGGCGAGACATGCTTTCGGCGCTGCCGCAGTTGAGGAGATCAACCGCATGCACAGTTTGCAGTTCCCGCTTGTTTCCGGCGCGGTAGGTGAGTATGGCGAAGGAAAGCAGGCGGTGATTTGGGCCAGTGGGGCGGCGAACACCTTTGCGGCCATGCGCATGAACGCCGAGATGACGGCGCGCATCAAAGAAGGGGATTCGCCGTTTGGCTTGCCGGTTGAGTTGACGGTGGAAGGACGTCAGGTTTTCGCGCTGGATGGTTTGGGTCAAAAACATTACTATTTCCGGTCGGGGAGTCTGCTGATCTGGCTGGCCGCCGATGAGGACATAGCCAAGCAGGCGTTGCACGAGGTACTGGCGTTTTATCCCTGAAGGAGGGTGGATGCGTTTCGCTCCGCGCGCGGCGATCACCGCGGGGGTGTTGCTGGCTGGCCTGGCGTGCGCCGTTTCAACGCAGCCTGTAATTCTTTCGCCGTTGCCGACCGTCACGGTACAACCCGAGGGGGAAATCGAAGTTTATTTCACGGAACCCACTAACCCTGCTGCGGCCGACTTTCGCGACGGCCCCGATGCCGCGCTGGCCGCGGCGATTGACGCTGCCCGCTCCTCGGTGGATGTGGCCATCTATAAACTGGATTTATGGAGCGTCCGCGATGCTTTGATCGGTGCGCATCGTCGCGGCGTGCAGGTGCGCGTGGTAGCTGAGAGCGACAATCTGGGGGAGCGCGAAATGCAGCAATTGATCGCGGCGGGCATTCCCGTGGTGGATGACCGCCGCGCGGGTCGGATGCACAACAAGTTTGTCGTCATTGATGGCTATGAGGTGTGGAGCGGCTCGATGAATTTCACCGTCAACGGCGCGTACAGGAACAACAACGATCTGATTCGTCTGCGCTCCACCCGGCTGGCGGAAAATTATCAGACTGAGTTCGATGAAATGTTCACCGCGGGCCTGTTTGGGGAGGCAGTGGGTTTTGACACCCCGTATCCCTCCCTGAGTCTGAATGGCGTGCGGGTGGAAAATTACTTCTCGCCAGATGACGGTGTGGCCGCGCGCATTGTGGCGCTGATCGGCAAGGCGCAAGAGAGCGTGGTCTTCGCGGCGTTCTCGTTTGCCTCCGATGCGATCGCTGAAGCCATGATCGCTCAGGCCAGGCGCGGGGTGGTGGTTTCCGGCGTGTTTGAAGAAGAGCAGTACCGTTCGAACCAGGGAGGCGAGTTCGATGGTCTGCGAAGTGCCGGGCTGGACGTGCGCCTGGATGGCAACGTGTATAATATGCACCACAAATTTATCGTGATCGATGGTCAGGTGGTGATTACGGGGTCGTATAATTTTAGCCGCAGCGCCGAGGAACGCAATGATGAAAATGTGCTGGTGATTTACGATCCGGCAATCGCGGCGCAGTATCTGGACGAGTTTGAACGCTTGATGGCCATCGGTGATCAGTGATTAGGGAAGAGGGGAGGAACTGTTTTGCCCGATTCCTGTTCCCTGCCACAGGAGTTTCCCATGTACTTTCATGATCCATCCCAGCGCCCAACCAAAGAATTGCTCCCTGGTATCCAGGCGCGCACGTTTTGGGGCGAGAAGATGCTGGTCGCGGTGGTTGACCTCGACCCCCATGTGCATCTTCCCATGCACAGCCACCCGCATGAACAGGCGGGCATTGTGCTGGAAGGGGAGATTGAGTTTGTCGTCGCCGGAGAAACCCAACGTCTCAAAGCCGGCGATGTGTACGTCATCCCGGGTGGGGTGGAACACGAGGCCCGAACTTTTGACCACCCTGTGCGGGTGATGGATGTCTTCAGCCCGGTGCGGGAGGAGTACAAGTACTGATGGCAGAGCGTCTGGCGGCTCTGACGCGCCGTCGCGGCTTCTTCCCCCTGGTGATTGTTGGGGTCGGATTGGCTGCCTACGGCGCGCACCTGTACTTTTTGGGATTTTACTGGGACGACTGGCCGTGGATTTGGTTTTCCCATGTGTTGGGGCCGCAGGGGATGTTGAAAATCGATGTCGAGCATCGCCCGCTTTCCGGGGTGGTGTTGTTCCTCGGCTCGCTTCTGGCGGGCGAATCGCCGTTGAGATGGCAACTTTATAACCTGGCGTTTCGTCTGGGGGGGGCATTGGCGCTCTACTGGATGTTAATGCAAATCTGGCCGGGGGAGCGCCGCCGTAATATCTGGGTTACATTGTTCTTCCTGGTGTACCCGGGGTTTAGCCATCAATTTGTCTCCGTCAACACCAGCCGCCATCTTTTCCCGTTGATTCCTTTGTTCCTTTCCTTTGGATTTACCGCGCGGGCTTGGGGGGACGAGCGGCGATACAGGCAATCTGTTGCCCTGGCGTTGCTGCTTTCCCTGATCGCTATGTTCACCACTGAATATTACTATGGGCTGGAGTTGTCGCGCGCGGTCTTGCTCTGGCTGCTGGCGCGCCGCCAGACGGGGGAATGGCGGGTATCGCTGAAAAGGGCGTTCATCAGGTGGCTGCCTTACTTTGCCACGCTGGTAGGTATTTTTCTCTGGCGCTATCTGGTTTCTTTGCGCGTCAACTACGCCATTGTGATTTTTGATGAAGTCGAGAGCCAGTCCGTGGGACTGGGGACTTTGCTGTGGCAGGCGGTCGGTGATCTGCTTTCCTCCGGCATGGGCGCCTGGCTGTTGGCTTTTCGTCTCCCCGACCCGGGGATGTACGGCTTCCGCTCGCGGATGCTGATTTGGGGAGCGGCAGGGATTGTCACGATGGGGGTGTTGTTGTATCTGCTGTTCTCTTACGAGCCGGATGAGAATCCCTCGGCGCGGCGCGAAGTCCTGGCGTTCGGCGCGCTGACTCTCTTGGTCGCACCGTTGCCCTTCTGGGTCACTGGGTTGGATCCCTCTTTGCGATTCCCTGATGACCGCCTCAACCTGCCGATGATGCTGGGCGCCAGTTTGCTCCTCGTCTGGTTGATCGAAAAGTTGTTTCGCCGCCCGGCGATTCGGGCGCTGGTGTTGGCCCTGTGGATTGGCCTGGCTGTGGGGTATCACAACCAGGTCGCTATCAGTTATCGGCGCGATTGGCAGTATCAGGTTGCCTTTTTTCAGCAGCTGACCACTCGCATCCCCGCCATGAAGAAGGGAACGGCGATTCTGGTCAATGAATTGCCTAATGTGCGCTCCACAGACAACTCGCTGACCGCGCCGCTCAACTGGGCCTACACACCGGACTTCGCCGGCGGAGAATTGCCGCTTAACATCTTTTACATCGAACTGCGCTTTGGCCGCGAAGAGACGCAGGTAGAAGGCCATCCCATCTTCAATTCGGTGTACCGCTTTTTCCCTTTTTACGGCGATCCGTCGCAGACGGTTGTTGTCTACTATCGCCCGCCGGCCTGTCTACGGGTGATGGATTTGCAAAGGGATGTGTATTATCCCCTGTTGCCCAATTTCGTGCGCGAAGTTTTGCCCTATTCTGATCCCGATCGGATTGTGCTGTACCCGGAGCGTCCTGCTGTGTTACCCCCGGTGATGGGGCGCGTTCCTCAGCCGAAGAACTGGTGTTACTATTTTGAACGCGCCGACCTGGCCCGTCAGCGCGGAGATTGGGAGGAGGTCGCCCGTCTGGGGGATATCGCCTTTGCCCTGGATGATTCCCCCAACCACGCCTCGGAGCGCATCCCTTTTATTGAAGGATACGCGCATGTTGGGGAGTGGGAAAAAGCGGTAGCTTTGAGCGAGGAAGCTTTGCAAATCAACCGGTTTATGGGACCGATGCTGTGTGAAACCTGGGAACGCATCGCCGCCGAGACCTCGTCCTCGGCAGCGCGCGATGCCATCTTGACCGACTGGAATTCTCGCCTGGACTGCGCGCAGTATGACTAAAGGGTATAATGTGCGCCATTCGTACCCCATCTTGCACGGATCAATTAGGAGCTTTTTATGCTTGATACCCGAGGAAAGTTTTACCTTGGTCGTGTCCTCGAAGTGGATAAACCGTTGCTTTACGACCCGGCCGATTTGACCACCCATGCTGTGGTCGTTGGGATGACCGGCTCAGGCAAGACCGGCCTGTGCATTGATTTGCTGGAGGAGGCCGCTTTGCAAGGTATCCCCGCGTTGATGATCGATCCCAAAGGAGATATCACCAACGCCTTGCTGCATTTCCCTGACCTGCTGCCTGCGGATTTCCAGCCCTGGATCAATCCCAATGAGGCCCGCCGCGCCGGGAAGACCGTCGAGCAGGCCGCTGCAGATGTGGCCGAACGTTGGAAGAATGGCCTGCGCGAATGGGGGGTGGGGCGCGAGCGGTTGCGCGCTTTGAAGAACGCGGCTCAATTTGCTGTCTTCACCCCCGGCTCGGATGCTGGCTTACCGGTCAGCATCCTCGCCAGCCTGAAGGCCCCGGAGATCCCCTGGGAAGAGAACAGGGAACTGTTACGTCAGAAAATCTCCGGCACGGTGACGGCGCTGTTGGGGCTGGTGGGCCTGAGCGATATTGACCCGGTGCGCTCGCGCGAGCACATCTTGCTCTCGAACATCTTTGAAAACGCCTGGAGCCAGCAAAAAGACCTTGATTTGGGAGAACTTATCCTGCAAACGCAAAATCCTCCCTTTGCCAAGCTGGGGGTTTTTGACGTCAACACCTTCTTCCCGGAGAAGGATCGCTTTGAGCTGGCGATGTTGCTCAACAACATCCTGGCCGCGCCCAGCTTTCAGGCCTGGATTGAGGGCCAGCCGTTGGATATCGCTGGTTTACTTTTCGCTCCGGATGGACGGCCGCGTCACAGTGTGTTCTACATCGCTCATCTGAACGATGCTGAGCGCATGTTCTTTATCACTTTGCTCTATGCGGCCATCGAGACCTGGATGCGGGCGCAGAGCGGCACCACGGGCCTGCGGGCGCTGGTTTATTTTGACGAGATTTTTGGTTACATGCCGCCGGTGGCAAACCCGCCGGCCAAGTCGCTCATGCTGCGGATGCTCAAACAGGGGCGCGCCTTCGGCGTCGGTCAGGTGCTGGTCACGCAGAATCCCGCCGACCTGGATTACAAAGCGCTATCTAATGCCGGCACCTGGTTCATCGGCAAGTTGCAGACGGAGAATGACAAGAACCGTTTGCTGGATGGTTTACAAGGTGCCATGCCAGGGTTGGATCGGCGTCATTACGATAGGTTGCTCTCCACCCTGGATAAACGTGTTTTTCTATTGCACAACGTACACGCGGAAAAGCCTGTGCAATTCAAGACTCGTTGGGCGATGAATTATTTAGCCGGGCCGCTGACCCGCGCGCAGATCCCGGCGCTGAATCAACTGGCCGGCGCGGCGGTGAATTTGATCGCGCAGGCAGATGCGCAGGCCGCTCCACCTGCTTCTGGCCCCGTGAAAGCCATAGCGCCTCAACGGGCTTCCGAGGAAGCTTCCCCCGGTTCGACCACTCGCCCAACGGTTCCCGCCGGAGTGGACGAGTATTTCCTGCCCAACAATCTGACGCTTTCGCAGGCGGCGAAGGCTGTGGGGAAAACTTTGCCCCAGGATGCCCGCTCGCAGGGTCTGGTGTATCGGCCGGTGTTGTTGGCTCAGGCATCGGTGCGTTTTTTGCAGCGGAAATACAACCTGGATCACGAAGATGTGCGCGCCGCGCTGGTGCTGGAGCCGGATCGTCGCGGCTCTGCGCGTTGGGA
>WFTY01000087.1 GCA_015485245.1 Anaerolineales bacterium
GGCGGGCGGGCGCTGGTGACCGGCCGCTCCCGCGGTACACCCGCCTTCGATGATGCGCTCACAACCGCCGGGGGTTCGCAGGGCCCCACCTTGTTCGCCTTCCAACTCTGGGACAGCGACGACCCCAACGGAAACCTGGACGCCCTGCCAATGCTCTACTACCGCGTGAAATTCCCGGATTGCGCCGGGCCCAACGTCGGCGATCCTGCCAGTTGCGATTATCCCAACTACACCATGTGCGATGAGTGGACCGGCGGCGCGTTTGTCGAAGGCGGCGGCAAGCGCGCCATCCTGCTCCTGGGCATCAAGGGGCTGGGGGACAATTGCTACGATGAGCCGCCGGTGGTGTGCGATGACCCGTGCGACGACTCGCACGGCTACCATTGCAACCCCTACGAATATCAGGTGATTTTCTACGATGTAGATGAACTCGGCCAGAGCGCGCTGGGTGCGCGCGACCCCTGGACGGTGACGCCCTACGCGGTCTGGAAGCCTGCGGAACTCTACTGCCGCGGGGAAGCCTGTGAGAGTCCTGGCGGCATGACTTTCGATCAAAACAGCGGCCATCTCTTCCTGGTGGAGCGCGGGTTGGGAGGCGACACCAACGCCGCCATTGTCCATGTCTGGCAGGTTCAACCTTGACATCCCTGCCAAATCGCAGATAATTAGAGCCAACAACCAAAGATCAACCCAAAAGGCAATGACGGAGAAAAGTAGACCGACGGAAACCAACAGAGAGGCGCGGGGCGCAGGCTGAAACCCCCGCCGGGCGGAACCCGGTTGAAGTTCGCTCTTGAGCCGTGTGTGTGAACTGTTTCAAGTGTTTGTGTGTCAGGTATCAAGTGGTATCAAGTCAATCAAACGTGACACACGACACCGGAAAACTTGACACACTGTAATGCACACCGCTCTCCCCTCGTTACGGGGAACAAAGTGGGCCATACGGCCAAGTTGGGTGGTACCGCGGGAATGATGCTCCCGTCCCTTCGTTGGGATGGGAGTTTTTGTTTGTCCACAAGGTAACAAGTGCCCAGTCACCCAGTTACCTGCATTGGAGGTGTTTATGCTCGAAAAAATCAAAGAGATTCAGCAAGCCGGGCTGGAGGCGCTGGCGGCAGTCGCTTCCGAAGAGGCGTTGCAGGGATGGAAAGTCACGCACCTGGGGCGAAATTCCGCCATCATGGGCGTGTTCAAGAATATGGGCAGCGTGCCCAAGGAGCAGCGCGGCGAGGTAGGGCGCGCCGCCAACCAGGCCAAACAGGCGCTGGAAGCCGCTTTTGAAGAGAAAGCCGCCGCGCTCAAAGAGGCTGCCCTGCAACGCTCGTTGCAGGAAGAACGGCTGGATATCACTCTGCCGGGGCGCGCCATCCCGCGCGGACGCCTGCACCCCGTCACCCAGACGCTGCGCGAGATCACCCGCGTCTTCGCCGAGATGGGCTTCCAGGTCTACCGCTCGCGCGAGGTGGAGACGGACGAGTACAACTTCCAGTTGCTCAACTTCCCGCCCCATCACCCGGCGCGCGAGATGCAGGACTCGTTCTACGTTCAATCCGCTGAAGCGCGCGGCGACAACCCACTCCTGCTGCGCACGCACACCTCACCGGGGCAAATCCACGCCATGCGCCAGTTCGCCGCCGAGAATCCCGAAAACCCGCCTCCGGTGCGCATCATCCTACCCGGGATGTGTTACCGCTACGAGCAGGTCAGCACGCGCTATGAGAGCCAGTTCACCCAGGTGGAAGGGCTGGCTGTGGGTAAAGACATCACCTTCAGTGACCTCAAGGGCACGCTGGCCGATTTCGCCCGCCGCATGTTCGGCCAGGACGTGCGCGCCCGTTTCCGCGCCTCGCACTTCCCCTTCACCGAACCAAGCGCGGAGATGGACATCCAATGCTTCCTGTGCGGCGGCGACGGTTGCCAGGTGTGCAAGCGCACCGGCTGGCTGGAAATCCTGGGCTGCGGCATGGTGCATCCCAACGTGCTGCGCAACGGCGGCTACGACCCCGAACGCTACACCGGCTACGCTTTCGGCATGGGGCCAGAGCGCATTACCATGCTGCGGCATCATATCGAGGATATTCGCTACTTCTGGGCGAACGATTTGCGGTTTTTGGAGCAGTTCTAAGATGATTTAAGGTGATTGGGTAACAAATTAGCCAGTTACCTAATCCCCCAAAAGGAATGGACTTATGAAAGTACCTCTCTCCTGGCTACAAGAATACGTTGACATCACCCTCTCCATCGAGGATCTGGCACACAAGATGACGCTGGCAGGCCTGGAGGTGGAAGAGATCCGCTATGTGGGCCTTCCCCAACCCGAAGGCCAGCAGCAGTATAAAATCACCGGCTTCGCCTGGGAGCGCGACAAGATTGTGGTCGGCGCGATTCACGAGGTGATGCCCCACCCCAACGCCGACCGGCTGGTGCTGTGCAAACTCGACGACGGCGAGCGGATGCAC
>WFTY01000088.1 GCA_015485245.1 Anaerolineales bacterium
CCTTGACGCTGAGACGCTGGCGGCGATCTTCGCTCGCCTGCCGGCGCTGACGGCGGACGCGGATGTGCAGCGGGAGTTTCGCCTGCCGGAGGAGATTCTGCCGCCGCCGCGCCCTGGCGAGACGCTGACAGAACCTTTTCCTCCCCCGGTGGACGCCGCGCCGCCGCAGGTGACCGACGGCCCCCTGGAGGTGCTGCGCTACGCCCCCGAGGGCGAGGTTCAGATCGCGCCGTTCGTAAACGTCACCTTCAACCAGCCGATGGTGCCGCTCACCGATTTGGGGACGTTGAGCGCCGCTGATGTGCCGGTGCAGATTGAGCCCGAATTGCCCGGTACCTGGCGCTGGCTGGGCACGCGCACGCTTAATTTTCAGTTTGATTCTGCTGAAATCGACCGCCTGCCGATGGCGACGGAGTTCACCGTCACCATCCCAGCGGGTACCCTCTCACAAACCGGCGGCGCGCTGGCTGAGACGGTGCAGTTTCGCTTCGGCACCCCTGCGCCGCGCTTGCAAACCACGTATCCTGGCGAAGAGACTCCGCAACCGCTGGAGCCGTTGATCTTCATCGCCTTTGACCAGCGCATCGATCCTGCTGCGGTGCTGCCCACCATCTCCGTGGCGGCGGACGACCAGCCGGTGGCGATCCGCCTGGCGACGGAGGCGGAGATCGCTGCCGATGAGCACGTTAGCAGGCTGGCGGCTGCTGCGCTGGAAGGTCGCTGGATGGCCTTCCGGCCGGTTGAGCCGTTGGAGCCGGATGTCACCGTTCGCGTCGTTGTGGGCCCTGGCACGCCCTCGGCGGAAGGCCCCCGCCTTACCGAAGACGCCCAAACCTTCGTCTTTCGTACGTATGCTCCCCTCAAGGTGGAGGAGTACGGTTGTGGCTGGTATGGCGGCGATTGTCCCCCTTTACAGCCGTTCTTCATTCGTTTTAATAATCCGATTGATGTGGATGCGTATGAGGATGTCATGCTGACGATAGCGCCGCAGATCCCCGGCGCGGTGGTGGATATCCTCGACGACACCCTGGTGATCCGCGGGGCGACTGCTGGGCAGACTACCTATCGGGTGACGCTGGACGCCAGCCTGCCCGACGTCTTCGGGCAAACCCTGGAGCGGACGCAGCGCCTTAATTTTCGCGTCGGCTCGGCGGAGCCTTTCCTGGTGGGGCCAGATCAGGCGTTCGTCACGCTGGATCCCTCCGCAAGCGAACCTGCGCTTTCCCTCTACGTGATGAATTACAGCAAACTGGATGTCCAGGTGTATGCTGTGACGCCGGGCGACTTGCCGGCTTTTCAGGAATACCTGCGCGAATATCAGCGCTCCGCTGAATCGGTTCCCCCAGGGCAGTTGTTGGTGGATGAAAGTCTGAAAACCGATGCCCGCACCGATCAGTTGAGCGAGGTGCTGATCCCTCTGGCAGATTACTTGGCGAGCGGCTCTAATCAATTTGTTGTCATCGCCAAACCACCGCGCTCGCTATTGGAAGAAGAACGCTACTGGGAGACGGTGATCGTGTGGGTGCAGGTCACGCAAATCGCTGTGGATGCCTTTTCGGATGATGACGACCTGGTGGTTTGGGTCAGTGCTTTGGGGGATGGTTCACCCCTCGAGGGCGCGCAAATTGCCGGGGAGGATGGCGCGGTCTACGCCCAGACGGATTCCAGCGGCCTGGCGCGCTTTACTATCCCTGCGCAGGGCACGCGCTATTTGACCGCCACGCTGGCTGGCGAGACGGCTCTCCTGCCGCGTTCGTTGTCCTTCTGGGACGAGACAGGCTGGGAGCCTGGGGAAACGCCGGATGTGTGGCGTTGGTATGTGTTTGATGACCGCAGCATGTATAAGCCCGGCGAGGAAGTTCACCTCAAGGGCTGGGTGCGCCTGATCGAGGCGGGGCCTCAGGGGGATGTGAGCCTGGGAGGGGTTTCTTCTCTGAAAGGGGTTGACTACGCGGTTTATGGCCCCCTCGGGAACGAACTGGCTTCCGGAAAAACAGAACTAAACGCCTGGGGTGGGTTTGACCTGGCGTTCAACCTGCCGGAAAACGCTAATCTGGGATATGCCAGCGTGCGCCTGATGCTGATCGACGCATCGTCGGCGGCGCGGCCTGCGTATTCTCACGAATTTCAGATTCAGGAGTTCCGCCGCCCGGAGTTTGAAGTCGCGGCGCGTAACGAGACCTCGGCCCCTTACTTCGCGGGCGATTCGGCGGTGGTGGCGGTGCAGGCGGCTTATTACGCTGGCGGCCCGTTGCCCAATGCCGAGACGACCTGGTATGTCAGCTCGACAGCCACCAATTATCAGCCGCCGAACTGGCCAGACTTCGATTTCGGAGTCTGGATGCCCTGGTGGTCGCAGTGGCTCTTCCCCCAGGGAGACGACGAAGGCACATACCAGACGTTTGAAGGGCGCACGGATGCCGCTGGCACGCACTATTTGCGGCTCGATTTTGGGTCTGCTGGAGACATGCGCCCCCACAGCGTGCTGGCGGAGGCCTCGGTGATGGATGTCAATCGTCAGGCCTGGAACAGCGCCACCAGCCTGCTGGTTCACCCCGCGGACGTATACGTAGGGCTGCGCACGGCGCGCTATTTTGTAGAGCGTGGCCAGCCGCTGGACGTTGAGGTGATCGTCACCGATATTGACGGCAATCCGGTTGAGGGTCGTCTGGTTGAACTGCGCGCCGCGCGCGTTCTCTGGCGCTACCGCAACGGTCAGTGGGAGCAAGAGGATGCCGAGGCGCAGACCTGCGAGCTTGTCTCTCAGGCTGAGCCAGCAGTGTGCACGTTCGATACTACCCTGGGGGGGCGTTATGAAATCACCGCGCTGGTGTACGACGATCAGGGTCGGGGCAACAAGACGCGTATTACTCGTTGGGTGAGCGGCGGCGATCTGGCGCCTTCCAATCGGGTGGAGCGCGAACAGGTTACGCTGGTGCCCGACAAAGAGAGTTACGCCCCGGGTGATGTGGCCGAGGTGCTGGTGCAATCCCCCTTCGCGCCCGCCGAGGGGCTGTTTACCGTGAATCGCGGTGGCTTCCTCTACACCGAGCGCTTCAGCCTGCCTGATGGCTCTGCCACGTTGCGCATTCCTATCGAGGAGGCCTACACGCCGAACATCTACCTGCAGGTAGAGCTGGTAGGCTCGGCTGTGCGGCTGGATGAGCAGGGCGAACCGGTGGCCGGTGCGCCGCCGCGACCGGCCTACGCGGGCGGTACGCTGAATCTTCCGATCCCGCCCATTCAGCGCACCCTTAACCTGGATCTGCAGCCCGAGGCGAGCGCGCTGGAGCCGGGCGGGAGCACGCAGCTTAACCTGCTGGTAACGGATTCCGCGGGCGCGCCCGTGGCCGATGCCGAGGTCGCGGTGGTTGTGGTGGACGAATCCATCCTCGCCCTTACCGGTTACCAGTTGCGCGATCCGCTGGCGGTGTTCTACGCTGATCGCAGTTTGACGCTCCGGAGTGTGTATGGGCGCGCCAGCGTTGTTTTGGTGGATCCGCTCATGTTGATCGCCGAGGGGCGCGGCGGTGCCCCTCCTGCGCCGCTTCCCACCCAGGTGGTGGAGAAATCCCTCGCCCTTGAAGAAGACGTGGCGGCGATGGCCGTGCCGGAAGCGCCCCTGGCGGAGGCTGAAGATCAGGCAGAGGCGGCGACGCCGATCGCCCTGCGCGCCGATTTCAACCCGCTGGCTACCTTCGCTCCTTCCGTGCGGACTGATGCACAGGGGCGCGCCGTGGTCAAGGTGCAGCTGCCCGACAACCTCACACGTTACCGTATCATGGCCGTGGTTGTGGATGCAAGCGGGAAGCAATTCGGCTCGAGCGAGACCAGCCTGATCGCCCGCTTGCCGTTGATGGTGCGTCCATCTGCGCCGCGCTTCCTCAACTTTGGGGATGTTTTCGAGTTCCCCGTCGTTGTGCAGAATCAGACTGATGAGCCTATGCAGGTGGATGTCGTCCTGCGCACTGGCAACCTGAGCGTGACCGCCCCTGCAGGGGTGCGCCTCACCGTCCCGGCCAACGACCGCGTGGAAGTGCGTTTCCCCGCCTCTGCCGAGATGGCGGGGACGGCCCGCTTCCAGGTGGCCGCTGTCTCCGGCGCTTATGCCGATGCCGCCTTTGGGGAGTTGCCGGTTTACACTCCGGCGACCACTGAGGCCTTCGCCGTCTACGGCGTGGTGGATGAGGGCGCGGTGGCTCAACCGGTGTTGCCGCCCGCCGATGTCTTCCCCCAGTTCGGCGGCCTGGAGGTGCAGACCTCCGCTACGGCTTTGCAGGCGCTCACCGATGCCGTGCTCTATCTGGCGGCCTACCCGTACGAGTGTTCCGAGCAACTGGCCTCGCGGGTGCTGGCCGTGGCCGCGCTGCGCGATGTACTCAGCGCCTTCGAGGCCGAGGGGCTTCCCGCACCTGAGGAGATGGAGCTGGCCGTGCAGCAGGATATCGCCGCCCTGCAGAGTTTGCAGAATTACGACGGGGGCTTCCCCGTCTGGCGGCGCGGCCAGCAGTCCAGCCCCTTTTACAGCGTGCACGTGGCCCATGCTTTGCAGCGCGCCGCGGAGAAGGGTTTTGAGGTCCCCGCGGAAATGCTTCCGCCGCTGCTTACCTATTTGGCGAACATCGAGAGCCATTATCCCTCCTGGTATGGCGATTCCACGCGTTGGACGATCAGCGCCTACGCGCTGTATGTGCGTCAATTGATGGGCGACAGCGATCCCTTCAAGGCGTATGCGCTGCTGGATCAGGCCGGGCTGGAAAACCTCACCCTGGAGGCGATTGGCTGGTTGTGGCCGGTGCTGCGCGCTGACCCGGCTTACGCCGCTGAGGTTGAGGCCATTCGGGGGTATATCGCCAACCGGGTGGTGGAGACTGCCGGGGCGGCCAACTTTGTCACCAGCTACGATGAGCAGAACTACCTCACCCTGGGTTCCAATCGTCGCGCCGACGCGGTGCTGCTCGACGCCTTGATCGGGGATGCTCCGGCGAGCGACCTGATCCCTAAACTGGTTAACGGCCTGCTGGCGCACCGCACCCGCGGACGTTGGGGCAACACGCAGGAGAACGTCTTCGTGTTGCTGGCGCTGGATCGCTACTTCAACACTTACGAGGCGCAAACGCCGGACTTCGTCGCTCGCATCTGGCTGGGGGAGACTTACGTCGGCGCGCACGAATACCGCGGCTATACCGCTGAGCGGCGTACCCCCGCCGTTCCCATGGATTACCTGTTGTCCGCAGAAGGGGCGCAGGATCTGATCCTCAGCAAAGAGGGGGAGGGGCGGATGTACTACCGCCTGGGGTTGCGCTACGCTCCCACCGACTTGAACCTGAAACCGCTGGATATGGGCTTTGTGGTGCTGCGGGAGTACGAGGCGGTGGACGACCCGCAGGACCTCTGGCAGGATGAGCAGGGCGTCTGGCATGTACGGGCCGGGGCGCGGGTGCGCGTCCGCCTGACCATGGTGGCCGACAGCCGCCGCTACCACGTCGCCCTGGTGGACTACCTGCCCGCCGGTCTGGAGGCGATCAACCCCGCCCTGGCCGTCTCCGGCAGCCTTCCCCCCGATCCGGCCAGCCCGGATTTTACGTATGGCTGGTGGTGGTGGGGGCCGTGGTATGAACATCAAAATCTGCGCGACGAGCGCGCCGAGGCGTTCACCACGCTGCTCTGGGACGGCGTTTATGAGTACACTTACCTGGCGCGCGCCACCACGCCGGGGACGTTCATCGCCCCGCCGGCCAGGGCAGAGGAGATGTACTCGCCAGAAGTCTTTGGACGCAGCGGCAGCGATTGGATTATCGTCGAGGCTAACCCTTGATGCATTTGCGCCTCGCCGCGGCAAGACGCATGTTGCGCACCCCGCCCAGGCAAAGCCGGGCGGGGTGTTCTTTTGAATGAAAACGTACAATTAGGTGACGGTATATACGAAATTAGATTAATTAGCTTGACTTTTTTGCGAAATGCGTATAAAATGTCGCTATGCTTGACGAGCTGGATCGCGCCATTGTCTCTATTTTGCAGTATGATGGCCGCGCGCCCTATACCAAGATCGCGGAAGCCTTGGGGGTGACGGAGGGCGCGGTGCGCCGGCGGGTGAAAAATCTCCTGGATAAGGGTGTGATGCAGATCGTCGCGGTGGTGGAGCCGCACGAGTTGGGCCTTTACGAAGCGGGGATGATCGGCATCACGGTGCAGGCCAACCGCATACGCGAGGTGGCTGAGGAGATTGCTCAGTTGCCGGAGGTGTCTTACCTCTTTCAGGCGGCGGGGGAGTTCGATTTGTTCGCTGAGGTGTTTTGTGAGAATCGCGAGCACTTTGTCTCGTTTTTGAACGAGCGGCTGCAAAAAATCCCCGGTGTGGAACGGACGCAGTCTTTCTTGATTTTGAAAATGCATAAGCTGTCCTACCGCTGGGGGCATGCGGATCCGCTCAAAACTCCCGAGTGAGGTTGTGAGCCTGTGGTGGTAATGAGGAGAGCGTATGGCGTATGAGTACGCGGTTGAGCTGCGGGATGTGACCAAGCGGTTTGGACCGGTCGTCGCTGTGGACGATGTTACGCTGTCAATTCAGCAGGGGAAGTTTTATTCGCTGCTTGGCCCCAGCGGCTGCGGCAAAACGACCACATTGCGCATGATCGCTGGTTTTGAAGTCCCTTCGGAGGGGGAGGTGGTGATTGGCGGCGAGGTGCAGGGGCATTTGCCGCCTTATCAACGGCCGGTCAACACCGTTTTTCAGAATTATGCTTTGTTCCCCCACATGACGGTAGCTCAAAACATCGCCTTCGGGCTGGAGATGCGCAAAATCCCTCGCGGCGAGATCCGTCGCCGGGTGGGGGAAATGCTGGAGCTGGTGCATCTCAGCGGTATGGAGAAGCGCCGCCCCACGCAGCTTTCCGGAGGACAGCAGCAGCGCGTCGCCCTGGCGCGGGCGTTGGTCAATCGTCCCAAGGTGTTGTTGTTGGATGAGCCGTTGGGCGCGTTGGATTTAAAGCTTCGCCAGGCTATGCAGCTTGAGCTTAAGGCGCTCCAGGAGCAGGTGGGCATCACTTTTATTTACGTCACCCATGATCAAGGGGAAGCGCTGACCATGTCCGACAAGATCGCCGTGATGAATCAGGGGCGGGTGTTGCAATTGGGTTCGCCAGAGGAGATTTACGAAAACCCTGTCAACCGTTTCGTGGCTGATTTTATCGGCGAGACCAATTTCATCCCCGTGGAGATCAAGGGGGATGGCGAGACCCCGGTCGTAGGTATTGGAGCGGAGGCGGTTCGGGCGGTGTGGGCTAAGGACGCGCTGCCGGTGGGGCGGAGCGCGGTGCTCTCTATTCGTCCCGAAAAGATCGCCTTGCGCAGGCCTGGGGCTGAAGAGGCGGGCGCGGGCCGGGCGTGCATCTCCGGGCGCGTGGTCAATCTGATGTATCTGGGCACCGACACCCGTTATGTCGTGCGCATAGCCGATGATGTGGAGGTGGTCGTGCGCATGCAGAACGTCTCCTCGGCGGCGCATTTCTTCCGTATTGGCGAGACGGTGGAGTTGACCTGGGACCCGCAACACGGGCGGGTAATGGACGTGGTGTAGGCATGTATCGCTTTCTGGGTAAACACACCTCCCTGCGGGCCTGGCTGTTGTTGCTGCCGGCGGCGCTGTGGTTGTTCGTCTTTTTTGTCGCGCCGTTGTTTATTGTGCTGGCGTACAGCTTTTTGGAGCGTGGCACGTATGGGGGCGTTGTGTGGAGCTTCACCCTGGAGAATTTTCAGCGTGTCTTTGATCCGCTGTATTTCAACACCTTTTTGCGTTCTTTCTACATCGCCGGTGTGACCACGCTGATCACCCTGATCCTCGGATTCCCGCTGGCGGGGTATATCGCCACCCGCCCCGCGGCGCGGCGTGGAACGCTGGTGCTTGCCTTGATGATCCCTTTCTGGACCAACTTCTTGATTCGCACGTACGCCTGGCTGACGTTGCTGCGCACCAACACCGGTCTGATCAACGTTACATTGCTTTCGTTGGGGCTGATTAAGGAGCCGCTGTCGTTGTTTGGCAACGATTTCGCCATCATCCTGGGGCTGGTGTACGGATGGCTGCCGGATATGGTGCTGCCGATTTTTGCGGCGCTTGATCGCCTCGATCCGGCGTTGATAGAGGCGGCGCGCGATTTGTACGCCTCGGAGACGAAGGTCTTCTGGCGGGTGATCTGGCCGCTCTCTCTGCCAGGGGTGGTGGCCGGTTCGATGCTGGTTTTCATACCTTCGTTGGGGGCGTTCGTCACTCCGGCTATCCTGGGGGGCGGAAAGTCCCTGATGATCGGCAACATCATCAGTAACCAGTTCCTGGCGGCGCACGACTGGCCCTTTGGTTCAGCGCTTTCCTTTGTGATGATGACGGTGATGCTGGCGGCTACGTTAATTTACTTCCGCGTCACTTCAGGGAAGGAGCGGCGGCAGTTATGAGCGTGAATGCAGCTCGCCTATCGCGCCGCAGTCGAGCGGCCTGGTTGAAGAAGAGGGTGGCGCAAACGCTGTTTTCCACCTACGGTATTGGCGCTTATCTCTTCCTCTACCTGCCGATCGTCGTCCTGGTGCTTTTCTCGTTCAACGACTCGCGCTCCACGGCCCAGTGGGCGGGTTTCACCACCCGCTGGTATGTGGAGATGGCCAATGACCGGCAGATTATCCTCTCGCTGTGGAACAGCGTCTTTGTGGCGGTGGTGTCCACCGCGATTTCAACCGTGATTGGCACACTGGCGGCGATGGCGATGGAGCGCTACCGCTTTTCGGGCAAACTGATGATGGATGCCGTGCTCTACCTTCCGATCATCATCCCGGATATCGCCATGGCGATCATGTTGTTGATCTTCTTTAACCTGAGCGGCATTGGGTTTAAGCCCTGGGAAGTGTTGTTCTTTGGTGTACGGCTCAAGGTGCCGTTTTCGGTCATTATCGGCCATGTGGCTTTTAACATCTCTTTTGTAGCCGTGGTGGTTCGCGCCCGGCTGGCGCAAATGGATATGACTTTGGAGGAGGCCGCCGGGGACCTGTACGCCGACCCCTGGCGGACGTTCTGGCGGGTGACGTTCCCGATGATGCTCCCTGGAATCCTGGGCGGGGCGTTGATGGCTTTTACCCTCTCGCTGGATGATTTTGTGATTACTTTCTTCACCAGCGGCGCGGGGTTCAATACCTTGCCGGTGCGCGTCTTTAGCATGATTAAGAAAGGGGTGACCCCGAAGATCAACGCGGTTTCCACCATGATGTTGTTGTTTTCGTTGTTGTTGGTGGGGATTTCCATAACCCTGAGCAAAGGAGGTGATAGCGAATCGTCGATTGACCGTGCTGTTTAGCTGACTCCCTGATTATCTATGATCCTGAGATCCAAATGAGGAGACGTGAAGATGAAGCGAAAGACATTTTGGTTGCTTACGGCGCTTGCTCTGCTGGCGTTGCTGCTGACGGCCTGTGCCCCTGCCGCGGCCCCCACCGAAGAACAGGCTGCTCCTGAAGAGCAGGCCGCACCCGCGGGACTTGAACCCGCCAAAGAGATCGTTTTCTATAACTGGTCGGAATATATTGACCCGGAGATCTACACGCTGTTCGAGGATGAAACCGGTATCAAAGTTGTCGAGGATAACTTCTCCAGCAACGAAGAGATGCTCGCCAAATTGCAGGGCGGCGCTACGGGCTACGCGGTCATTGTGCCTTCGGATTACACCGTCAGCATCATGATCGAGGAAGGCATGCTGGCTGAGCTGGATCAGGCAAACATTCCTAACCTTGCCAACCTCAGTGAGCAGTTTAAGAATACATACTACGATCCGGGTAACAAATACTGCGTTCCCTACCAGTGGGGCACCACCGGCATTGGCTACATTGACGGCGAGGTAGATGAGCCAACCAGTTGGGCGGTGTTGTTCAACCCGGATCCCAATCATCCCGCCTATGGGCGCACCACCATGCTGGATGATGCCCGTGAAGCCTTCGCCGCCGCGCTGGTGTATCTGGGCTACGACATCAACACCACTGATGAAGCCCAGCTTCAGGAAGCCAAGGATGTGCTCATCCAGGCTAAGGCTGGACTGGCGGGGTATGACTCCGACACCTATGAAGACCTGCTGGCCTCCGGCGAAAACCTGATGGCCCACGGATGGAACGGCGACTTCCTGGTGGCCCAGGAAGAGAATGAGAACATCGCCTACACCATTCCTGAAGAGGGCGGCGTGATCTGGGTGGATAACATGTGTATCCCGGCCAGCGCCACCCCGGAAGAGAAGCTGGCGGCTGAGATGTTCATCGATTTCATCCTGCGGCCGGACATCGGGGCCATGCTCTCGGATTACAACTACTACGCCAGCCCCAACGCCGCGGCTGAAGCCAACTTCGACGCCGAATTCCTCGAGGATCCCACGGTCTATCCGCCTGCCGAAGTGCTGGATAAGCTGCAATTCATCCACCCGGTGGGCGAGGCGGAATCGCTCTACCAGCGGTTGTGGGACGAGGTCAAATCGGCTGCACCCTGATATATGACTGCACGGAGACACGGAGTTCACGGAGAAGCCTCGAAGAACCGGAATTTCTCCTGTGTTCTCCGTGTCTCTGGGCTGAGTTTTTGAGAAGCGGATATGTTCATCAACGGGCAGTTCACTGGCGGTAACGCTGCCGATGAAATTGAGGTCATCAATCCGGCTACCGGAGAGGTGCTGGGCAGCGCGCCGCGCGGCACGGCGGAAGACGTGTGCGCCGCGGTGGAGGCGGCCTCGGCAGCTTTTTCTGATTGGCGGCGCACTCCGGCCAACGAGCGCGCCGCAGCCCTGCACGCCATGGCGGCTAAAATCCGCCAGCATCACGATGATCTCGTCCGCCTGTTGACCGAGGAGGAGGGCAAACCCCTGCCGGAGAACGA